>JBGQGN010000081.1:0-10601 GCA_041497395.1 Methylomirabilia bacterium | reverse complement strand
TGCGAGGAGGTCGTGAAGCGCAACCCGGCCCACTTCGGAGCGCTGTCCGGCTTCGGCCTCATCTACCTCCAGAAGGAGGACCTGCCCAAGGCCGCGGAGTACTTCGAGAAGGCCCTGGCGGTGGACCCCACCCTCGCCCAGGTGGAGGCCGTCCTGGAGCGGATCCGGGAAGTCCTCAGACAACGCCGCCAGCAGTCCATCTGAACCCGAGACCGACACAGACCAACGGAGGACGCATGACCCCCCTCGACCCGAAGATTCTCGCCGAGCTCTCCCGCATCTCGTCGCCGACCGTCGCCAACGCGATCGAGACCTTCAACGTGAAGCCCTGGAACACGGGCTTCGTGTCCTCGGACATCGTCTGCCGATTCCCGCGGCTCCCGGCCATGGTAGGGTACGCGGTGACGGCGCTGATCCGGGCGGAGCCGCAGCCCATCGAGGGCCACCGCGCCAACGAGTTCGCCTGGTGGGAGCACGTGGCGGCGAGCCCCGGTCCGCGCGTGATCGTGATGCACGACGTCGACGAGCCGCGCGGCCAGGGCGCGTACTGGGGGGAGGTGCAGGCCAACATCCACCGGGCGTTGGGGTGCCTCGGGGTGGTGACCGACGGGACCGTGCGCGACCTGCCGGAGGCCGAGGCCGCCGGCTTCCATTTCTTCTCGGCGCACGTGTCCGTCTCCCACGCGTACGTCCACATGGTCGACTTCGGCGCTCCCGTCAAGGTCGGCGGCCTGTGGATCCGGCCGGGGGACCTCCTGCACGGCGATCAGCACGGTGTCGTGGTCGTGCCTCCCGAGATCGCCGCCAAGATCCCGGAGGCGGCGGCCCGGATCGAGGCGCGCGAGCGCAAGATGATCGCGGTCTGCCAGAAGCCCGGCGTGACGGTCGAGGACCTCAAGGCCGCTCGCACCGCCATGCGGCAATCGTACTGAGCCATGGCGACCGCCGGCCGCGCGCCCAGCTTCTTCGAGACGGTCAACCTCTACTTCGAGCGGGCGGCCGCCCTCACCGACTACCCGCGGGGCCTCCTGGACCAGATCAAGGCGTGCAATAGCGTCTACGCGTTCCAGTTCCCGGTGCGCACCCGCCGCGGGTACGAGGTCATCTCGGGGTGGCGGGCCCAGCACAGCCACCACCGGCTCCCGGTCAAGGGAGGCATCCGCTACGCGGCCGAGGTCAACGAGGACGAGATCAAGGCCCTGGCGGCGCTCATGACCTACAAGTGCGCCATCGTCGACGTCCCGTTCGGCGGCGCCAAGGGCGGCATCCGAATCGACGCCAAGCAGTATGACGCCGAGGAGATGGAGCGCATCACGCGGCGGTACACGGCAGAGCTGATCAAGAAGAACTTCATCGGGCCGGGCGTCGACGTGCCCGCGCCCGACTACGGCACGGGCCCCCGCGAGATGGCCTGGATCGCCGACACCTACTCCGCCTTCAATCCCGGGCAGATCGACGCGCTCGCCTGCGTGACGGGGAAGCCCGTCACGCAGGGCGGCGTCTGGGGCCGCGTGGAGGCGACGGGCCGAGGGGTCTACTTCGGTCTCCGCGAGGCGTGCGCGGACGCGGACGACATGAAGGCGCTCGGGCTCTCGACGGGCCTCGAGGGCAAACGGGTCGTGGTGCAGGGATTCGGGAACGTCGGCTACCACAGCGCCCGGTTCTGCCAGGAGGGGGGTGCCCTGGTCGTGGCGGTGGCGGAGCGCGACGGGACCATCTACCGGGAGAACGGCCTCGACGTCGAGGCCGCGCAGAAGCACCTCCACGAGAAGGGTTCGATCCTGGGATTCCCCGGCGCCCGTGACTTGCCGACGGCCGAGGGGCTCGAGCTCGACTGCGACGTCCTCATCCCGGCGGCCCTCGAGAGCCAGATCACCGCGGCCAACGCCCCGCGGATCCGGGCGCGCATCGTGGCGGAGGGCGCCAACGGGCCGACGACGTTCGACGCCGAGCGCATCCTGCTCGAGCGCGGCATCCTGATGATCCCCGACATCTACCTGAACGCCGGAGGGGTCACCGTCTCGTACTTCGATTGGGTGAAGAATCTCTCCCACGTCCGGTTCGGGCGGGTCGGAAAGCGCTTCGAGGAGGCTGCGTCCGAGCGGATGCTCCTCGCCGTCGAGAAGGCCACGGGCCGCCTCTTCTCGCAGGACGAGCACCGGCGGATCGCGCATGGCGCGGACGAGATCGACCTCGTGAACTCGGGGCTCGAGGAGACCATGATCGGCGCCTACCGGCAGATCCGGGAGATGATGCGCCAGGACGCGCGGGTCAAGGATCTCCGGACGGCCGCCTTCCTGAACGCGCTCCGGAAGGTCGCGAACAGCTACCTGGAGCTCGGCATCTTCCCGTAGGCCCCGGCGCTCGACGCGACCGGGATCCCCGCCCGCTCAGCGGGCGCCCTGGCCGGAGCGCGAGGGCGGGCGACCATTCCGGATGTCCAGGTAGAGATTGTAGACCGCGATGAGCGCCGGGAACAGGTTGGACAGGATGCCGACCGAGTCGTTCTTCCCCCAGGTGAAGTAGGCGAGCAGCAGGACGCTGCCGGCCACGCTCATGTACCAGAACATCCGCGGCACCGTCGGCCGGCCTTCGGCGCGCGAAACGTACAGCTGGACCAGCCAACGGCCGGTGAACAGGACGAGACCCAGGTAGCCGACGAGCTTCCAGGGGGTGAGCGTCACTCCGAAGTAGCTCGTGATCACGTCGCGCATCACCATCCCGCCCCGTCGGAGACGCAAGCGCGCACTCCGAGCCGGCGGACCGCCGGCTACCGGTGCTCGCCGACCCGGTGGAGCTTCAGCAGGTTGACCGTGCCGCGCACCCCGAGGGGTGCTCCGCTCACGATGACCAGGATGTCGTTGTAGCGCACCGACCGGTCCGCGAGCAGACTCGCCTCGATGTCCGTCACCATCTGGTCGATCGAGGTCTGCGACTTGATGAGCCGCGGGATGACGCCCCAGTCGAGGGCCAGCCGCCGCCGCACGCGTTCGTTGGGCGTGAACGCGACGATGGGAACCGGCGGCCGGTCCTGGGAGATGAGCCTCGCAGTGTAGCCGGACTGCGTGAAGGCCACGATGGCCCGCGCCTTCAGCTCCTGCGCGGCGAACGACGCCGAATCCGAGATCGCCTGCGGGAACGACACCTCGCCCCGCCGCGGGCGGTCCATCGTCTGCGGCGGGAAGGCCGCCTCGGTCCGCCGGATGATGCGGTCGAGGACCCGCACCGCCTCGACCGGGTAGGCGCCGGTGGCCGACTCCGCGGACAGCATCACCGCGTCCGTGCCGTCGAGCACCGCGTTCGCGACGTCCGAGACCTCGGCGCGCGTGGGACGGAGGCTCGCGACCATGGACTCCAGCATCTGGGTGGCCACGATCACGGGAGTCCGCGCCAGGCGCGCCTTCCGGAGGATCTCCTTCTGGGCGATCGGGACCTCCTCGAGCGGCACCTCCACCCCGAGGTCGCCGCGCGCCACCATGACCGCGGCGGTGGCGTTCAGGATCTCGTCGAGGCGCCCGAGGGCCTCGGGCCGCTCCAGCTTGGCGACGACTTGGACGTCGGAGCGGAACTCGTTGATGACCTCCCGCACCTCCAGGAGATCCGCCGCGGATCGCACGAACGAGACGCCGACGTAGTCGACGCCGTGCTTGAGGCCGAAGTGGAGGTCCTCGCGGTCCTTCTCGGTCAGGATCGGCAGGCGGACCACCGTGCGCGGGAGGTTCACGCCCTTGTGGTCCTTGACCATCCCGCCCGTCGCGACACGGCACAGGACGTCCTCGCCCCGCACCTCCTCGACGTCCAGCGCGATCCGGCCGTCGTCGATCAGGACGCTGTCCCCTGCCTTCACGTCCTGGGCGAAGCCGAGGTAGGAGATGCTGGCGCGTTCGGCCGTCCCCGGAACGGTCTCCGTGGTCAGGACGAAGGCGTCGCCGCGCCGCAGCATCACGCCCCCGCCGCCGACGAAGGTGCCGAGGCGGATCTTGGGTCCCTGGAGATCCTGGAGGATCGCGATGGGCTTCCCGATCCTGACCTCCACGGACCGGATGCGCTCGATCGCCTGCAGGTGCTCCCCGTGGGTGCCGTGGGAGAAGTTCAGGCGGGCCACGTCCATCCCAGCCCGCGCCATCTGCTCGATGATGCCCTCGGCGATGGACGCCGGCCCGATGGTGCAGACGATCTTGGCGAAGCGATCCTGGGTCATCGTCAGGCCGCTCCCGGGACGATCAAGGGGTCGGGCGCCATCGGCTTCCGCGCCACCCCGGCCGGCAGGCCCGGACCGCGCACGTCAGAAGGCTCCCTTGTCCAGGCTGTAGAAGTTCCCATAGATCGACTCACAGGCCTCTCTGAGCCGCCGGCGCTCCGCGTAGCGGGGGCCGAACCGGTCCAGCGCCTGACTGCTCGTGTCGGCCCGCGTTCGCCCCTCCAGGACCAGCTCGCTCAGCCACTCCCCCACGAGGAGCGACCCTGCGATCCCGATCGCGTTGCACCCCGCCGCGACCCAGAGCCCGCGGGCGGTCGGGACGGCGCCGAGCAGATAGTTGCCGTCCGGCGTGAAGGTTGGCAGCCCGGCACAGCCCTTGAGGACCGGAGCGCCGGCCAGCGCCGGAAACGCGCGGGTGAGGCCGCCGGCGAGCTCCTCCAGCACGCCCAGATCCTTCTCGGTGTGCTCGATCTCGAACGTGAGCGGCAGCTCCGTCATCGAGAAGGCCTTGGGATGCGCCTCGAAGCCGCCGAGCATGAGCCCGCCGACCTCGGGCCGGATGTAGACGGAGGCATCCGGCACGCGGACCACCGGCAGGTTCGCCGGCACGTCGGCCATCGGTGCCGTCGTCCAGTGCTGGTGCCGCAGCGGCACCGTGTCCACCGCCAGCCCGACCGCGCCCGCGACCCGCTCGACCCAGGGTCCCGCGGCCACGATCACGCGCGGGGTCAGGAGCGCGCCCGCCGGCGTGTCCACCCCGCGCACCGCGCCCCGATCCAGCTGGATCGCGGTCACCGGCCGGCCCGTCTCGAAGACCACCCCGAGGCGCCGGGCGGCACGCGCGATCGTCATGGTCAGGGTGTACGGCTCCACGTATCCGTCCCCGGGAATCCACGCCGCCGCCTTGACGCCGGCGGTGTCGAGGAAGGGCACGCGGGCGCTCGCCGATTTGGGCGTCAGCAGCTCGACCTCGAGGCCCCACGCCCGCGCGTTGGCCACGTGCTCCTCGAGCTCCCGGACTCGCCCGTCCGTCAGCGCGAGCTTGAGGCTCCCCACCTGCCGGAATCCGCTCTCCTCGCCGTGCTCGGCCGCCCAGTGCTCGAGACGATCGACGACGTGGCGGATGGACCGGACCATGAGCTCGCTCGAGCGAAGCTGGCCGACGAGCCCCGCCGCCTGCGGGGTGTTCCCGCACGCGAGCTCGCGCCGCTCCAGGACGACGACGTCGCGCAGCCCGGCCCGGGCCAGATGATAGGCGATCGAGCAACCCCAGATGCCGCCGCCCACCACGACGGCGGCGGCTTCGCGTGCAGGACTCACGAAACGTCGGGGATGCGCCAGCCAGGCCCGGCGGGCAAGCGGCGAGGACTACGACGCGGCGGCCGGCGCCGCCTGCTTCTGCCGCGCGATCTCGAGGAGCTCGTGGGGCAACCCGAAGCGGACGTCCTCCTCCACCACGCGGAACTCTCGCACCACCGGTGCGCCGCGGGCCCCGAGGTAGTCCACCACCTCGCGCACGAGGAACTCCGGCGTCGATGCACCGGCCGTCACGCCGATGCGGGCACACCCATCGAGCCAGTCGGGCCGGATGTCGCGGACGTCGTTGATGAGCCGCGCGCGCGTGCCCAGCGCCTCGGCGACCTCTCGGAGCCGGTTCGCGTTCGAGCTGTTCGCCGCGCCCAGCACCAGCACCAGATCCACGTCGTTGGCGAGCTGCTTGACGGCCGCCTGCCGGTTCTGCGTCGCGTAGCAGATGTCGTCACGCGCCGGCCCAAGGATCGCGGGGAACCGGCGGCGGAGCACCTCGATGACCGCCTTCGTGTCGTCCACCGACAGCGTCGTCTGCGTCAGGTAGGCGACCTTCTCGGGGTCCTCGACGGCCAGCTGCTCCGCCTCCTCGACCGAGTCGATGACCACGATGCGCCGGGGCGCCTCTCCGAGGGTCCCGATCACCTCGTCGTGGTCCGCGTGGCCGACGAGCACGATCGTGCGCCCTTCCTTCGCGTACCGGATGGCCTCCAGGTGGACCTTCGTGACCAGGGGGCACGTCGCGTCGATCACCCGAAGCTTCCGGGCCGTCGCGGACTCCCGCACGGCGGGCGATACCCCGTGGGCGCTGAAGATCACGGTCGCCCCGGCGGGGACCTCGTCCAGCTCGTCCACGAAGACGGCGCCCTTCTCCCGGAGCGCCTCGACCACGTGGCGGTTGTGAACGATCTCGCGCCGGACGTAGATCGGCACGCCGACGACCTCGAGGGCCTGTTCGACGATCTCGATGGCCCGCTCGACCCCCGCGCAGAAGCCCCGCGGCCCCGCCAGGACGATCTCGGCAAGCGGCGCCGGCGCGGAAATCTGAGGCAGCTCGTGGCCCGCTGTTCGCATCGGCCTTCAGTATAGAGGCCGCGGGCCGGGCGACGCAAGCAACGCCCGCCGGCCCGCGATGCGGCCCGTCAACCCTCCGCGATCGCCGGCGTCACGGACGGATCAGGACCTTGAGCGCTTCGCCTCGGCTCATCAGGTCGAGGGCCCGCGGCACGTCGCCGAGCCCCATCTCGTGGCTGACCAGCGGCGTGGGATCGAGCGTGCCGTCGGCGAGCAGCGCGACGGCCCGCCGGATCAGCGCGGGGGTGTGGTGGAACACGCCCAGGAGCCGCAGCTCCTCGTAGTGGACCCGGCGCGTGTCGAGAGGAACGCTCGCGCCGGGAGCGCAGCCGCCGAAGAACACCACGGTGGCTCCCTTGCCCGCCACGGCCATCGCCTGCTCCCACGCCTCGGGCCTCCCGGTCGCCTCGATCACGCAGCGCACGTCGCCGCCGGCCGCCTCGCGCATGGCCGAGACCGCGTCGGGCACCCGCGCCACATCCACGCAAGCGGCGAAGCCGAGCCCGCGGGCGCGTTCGAGGCGGAATCCCGTCTTCCCCGCGAGGATCACGCGCGCGCCCCCGGCGCGGGCCAGGAGGCCGAGGAGGAGGCCGAGCGGCCCGTGGCCCAGGATCACCACGGTCTCCCCCGCCCCCAGCTCCGCCGCGTCGATGGCCCGTAGACAGCAGGCAACGGGCTCGGCGAACGCGACGCGCGCCGCCTCGGCGGCCGGCGGCACCGTCACCAGGTTTCGGGCCACCAGGCGTGGAGGGAGGGCGATGTATTCGGCGTAGGCGCCGTTGACGAAGAGGAGGTCGTCACAGAGGTTTGGCCGGCCGCGACGGCATGCCGCACACGTCCCGCACGGGGCGGAGTTCGCCGCAACCGCCCGGTCCCCCGGCCGCACGTGACCCACGCCCGGCCCGACCGCGGCGACCGTCCCCGCAAACTCGTGACCGAAGACCGTCGGCACCCGCGGGATCATCACGGGATGGCCCCGCCGGAGCGTCTTCACGTCCGTGCCACAGGTCAGCGCCGCCTCGATCCGGAGCACCACCTCGCCCGGGCCTGGCTCCGGCACGGGCGCGTCCTCGAACCGGAGGTCGCCGGGACCGTAGAAGACCTGCGCTCTCATTCGGGACCCCCCGCACCCCCGGACCCCCTCCCACCCCGAGGGGGGAGGGGGACGCGCATTCGAGCGGCACACGTACCGGTCACGGGAGACTCCCTCCCTTGCAACCCATCTCCACGAAGACCTTGAGCGCCTCGCGGCGCTCCATGAGGCCGACCGCGTCGGCCAGGCGCTCGAGGGGGACGCGATGCGAGCAGAGCTCGTCCACCCGGACCGCGCCGCTTCGGATGAGGTCGAAGGCCTCGGCCAGGTCCGCCGGAGACGACGAGTAGGTCGCGGTCAGGGTCAGCTCCCGCTTGTAGAGCTCGCCGAACGGCACCGGCCCCTCGCCCTCGCCGACGAAGAGGTGAATCGCCCCGCCGTCGCGCACCCAGCCGAGCGCGACCCGGACGAGGGCGGGAGCCGCGGCCGCCAGCACGACCACGTCGGCGCCCCGACCCTCGCTCAGACCCGCGATGGCCCTGCCAGCCTCATCGGGCGCCACGGCCGCCTCCGCGCCAAGCGACTCCGCCAGCGCCCGGCGGGCCGGAAGCGGATCGACTCCCACGACCCGCGCCTCGCGCCGGCGCGCGACCTGGAGGAGGAGGCAGCCCATCGCCCCGAGCCCGGCCACGACGACCGTGTCGCCCGCCTCCACCGCCGCGCGCCGGATCGCCCGGACGCAGCAGCCGAGAGGCTCGGTGAACGAGGCGACGGCGTCGGACATCCCGGCGGGCAGGCGGAAGGTCACGTGGCGCACGTTCTCGGCGGGGACGCGCACGTACTCGGCGAAGCCGCCCGGATCGAGGTTCGACGCTTTGAAGGCCCGGCACATCGAGACGCTGCCTCGCCGGCAGTAGTGGCAGGTGGAGCACGGGACGTGGTGGGCCACGACCACCCGCTCGCCCGGACGAAAGCCCCCGGCGCCCTCGCCCGCCTCGGCCACCTCGCCCACGACCTCGTGCCCGAGGACGGCCGGCCTCGGCGCCGGCCCGCGAAGCTTGGCCAGGTCCGAGCCGCACAGACCGCAGCCCAGGACCCGCAGCAGGAGCTCGCCGGGACCGATCCGAGGGGCGGGGCGGGTCTCGAAGCGGATCTCGCCGGCACCGGCGTGGACGGCCGCCCTCATGGGGCGAGCTGGCCGTGCAGGTAGGCGCCGAGCGCGAGGGCGATCTTCTTCGGAGTGGACACCCGGATGCGACCGTCGAAGACGCGGAACTGGCGCGCCTCGATCTCCCGCAGGAGCGCGCGGTAGATGCCGCCCATGATCTGGGCCGCGATCAGCCGGCGCCGATCGGCCGGCGGCAGGGCCGCCTTGGCGGCACGGTAGTACGCGTGCGCGCGGTCGGCCTGGAAGCGCATCAGCCCGACGAACGCCGGGGTGTGCCGCCCGTGGATGAGCTCGTCCTCCGAGTACCCGAACCGGCGGGTCTCGTCGAGGGGCAGATAGATGCGGCCGCGCTCGGCGTCCGTGCGGAGGTCGCGCATGATGTTCGTCAGCTGGAGCGCGACTCCCAGGTTGACCGCGTAGTCCCGGGCCCGGGGGTCCGTGTAGCCGAAGACCTCGATGCAGGCCAGCCCGACCGCCCCCGCCACCCGGTAGCAGTACTCGTACAGCTCCTCGAACGAGGCGTAGCGTCGCTTGTCGATGTCCATCTCGACGCCGTCGAGGATCGCGTCGAGATGCTGTCGCTGGACGGGAAACGCCCGGACCACCTCGGCGAGATGCTGGGCGATCGGCTGCGTCGGGCGGCCGTCGTACGCACGGCCCAGCTCGAGCCGCCAGTCCGCCAGGATGCGGCGCTGCTCGCTCGGTGTCGCCGCCCCCTGATCCACGGCGTCGTCCACCGTTCGACAGAAGGCGTAGAGCGCGTAGATGGCGTGTCGCTTCCGCTTCGGCAGGAACAGGAACGAGTAGTAGAAATTCGACCCGCTGCGACGGGTGAGGATGGCCGAGAGGTCAGCCGCGTTCATGACGTGATGTGACACCGGCTGCGCGGGCCGGCACGGCGTTTCCGATTATACACGGCGCCGGCGCGGAGCGTAGCCGTTCGCCCAGAACCAGTCCACCGCATCGCGGAGCGCCTGATCCACGGGCGTCTGGGGCAGCCCGAGCTCCCGGATCGCCTTGGACGGATCGAAGAACATCCGCTTGGCCGCCATCCGCACGGCAGTCCGCGCGACGATCGGCTCGGTCCCCGTCAGGCGCGCCACGAGCTCGGCGCCCGTGCCGAGCGCCAGCGCAACCCGGTGCGGCAAGCGCACCCGGGGCGCCCGCACCCCGGTGTAGGGCGCGAGCCGCTCGAAGATGGCGCGGAGCCCCAGGTTCCCCTCCGCATGCCCCAGGATGTACCGCTCGCCGGCTCGGCCGTGCGCGGCGGCCAGGAGGTGCCCCCGCGCGACGTCGCGGACGTGCACGACGTTCAACCCGGTTTCCAGGTAGGCGAGCATCCGGCCCTTCAGGTAATCCACGAGCATCCGCCCCGTCGGCGTGGGCTTCCAGTCCCACGGGCCGACGGGCGCCGAGGGGTTCACGATGACGACGGGCAATCCGCGAGCGGCGGCCGCTTCCGCCTCGCGCTCCGCGAGGAACTTGGAGCGCTTGTAGTCCCCCACCATGTCCTCGAGCCGGACCGGCGTCTCCTCCGTACCGGGCCGGCCATCCGGCGGCAAGCCGAGGGTGCCGACGCTCGACGTGTAGACCACGCGAGCGACGCCGACCGCGGCCGCGGCAAGGAGGAGCGCCCGCGTGCCGCCGACGTTGACGCGGTAGAGCACCGCGGGGTCGGGAGCCCAGAGGCGGTAGTCGGCCGCGACGTGGTAGAGCACCTCGACGCCCGCGAGCGGCGCCTCCAGCGAGCGCGGCTCGGCGAGGTCGCCCGTCACGATCTCGACCGGAAGGTCGGCCAGGGCGCGCCGGTCGCTCCC
>JBGQGN010000080.1:0-10659 GCA_041497395.1 Methylomirabilia bacterium | reverse complement strand
GCCCGCAAGGGCGCCTTCAGCGCGCGGGCCGCCATCCTCTTCGGCGCCTTCCGATTCGAGGAGAGCGGTGTCATCGAGGAGACGATCGACCGCGGCGCCGGCCGCTACGAGGTGCGGATCACCGGCCGGGGCCAGGAGATGACCACCGAGATCGAGTCGACCGGGATCCTTCGCGAGGGGCGCTGGACGCCCCTCCGGTTCACGGACCGTTTCGTGGTCTACGGCCGGGAGTCTCGGCTCGAGATCACCTATGACCATGCGCGCCGCCTCGTCCAGTACCGGGGTCGGAGCGAGACGTTTCTCCTCCGGCGCCTCCGGATGACGGACGACACGCTGGTGGTGCCGGCGGGCGTGCACGTGGACGACGTCATCAGCGCGACCCTGAACTACGCGGAGGGGCGGTGGCCGGCAGAGGCCGAAGGCAGGCTCGTCACCCAGGTCGTGCGCCGGCAGCGAATCCCGGGCGAGCGCCCGGACGACGCGGAGCGCCGCTACCGGGCGGAGCTGGTGCCTTTCGAGCTCCGCGTGGGGCCGGACGCGAGCGGCCGGGCGACCGCGGTCCTGGACATGACGCGGTTCTCGTCGTGGGCGCGTGAGGAAGAGCCAGCGCGGATCGTCTTCGGCGCCGACCGGCGTCCCGAGACGATCACCGCAACGCTCATCCTGGGAACCAGCCTGGCGATCAGGATCGGACCGGCGCCGGTCGCAGCCTCGTAGGGCGCCCGGCCGGCCCTACGCGGCCGGCAGACGGATCGTGAACGTCGTGCCGCGTCCGAGCTCCGAGTCGACGTCGATGGTTCCGCCGTAGCTCGAGATGATACCGGAGACGATGGAGAGCCCGAGCCCCGTTCCGCTCTCCTTGGTCGTGAAGAACGGCTCGAAGATGCGACGCCGCACGTCCGGGGGGATTCCGGTTCCGGTGTCGGTGATCGACAGCAGGACCCAGTCGCCCTCGTGGCGCGTCTCGAGGGTTATGGACCCTCCCCGTGGCATGGCATCGACCGAGTTCAGGACGAGGTTGATCAGGGCCTCGCGGAGCTCCGCGCCGCGGGCCTGGATGCCGGGCACCGAACCTAGCTGCTGACGGACCGTGATCGGCGCGCCCTTGAGGTCGCTCTGCGACCAGCGCGGCCGCACGATCTCGATCGCCTGGCGGACGACGTCTCTGAGATCCACGCGCTCGAGCCGGCGATCGACGTCCCGGCGGGCGAAGCGCCGGATGCGGCCGATCGTCTCCACGCCGTCGCGGACGGCCTGCTCGATCGTCGACAGACCCCGCCGGAGGCGCTCGGGTGAGGGCTCGTGGGCGATGAGCTGCGTGTGCCCGAGGATCGCCTGGAGCAGGTTCGTGAAGTCGTGGGCCATGCCCATGGCCAGCTGACCGAGAGCGGACAGCTTCTCGGACCGGGCCAGCTGTTCCTCCCACCGGCGCTGCTCGGTGACGTCGCGCACGATCAGGAGGAGCCCCGTCCCCTCGCGCCCGCCCCAGGGGATGGGCGAGCAGGTCGCGGTGAGATCCTGGACGGCGCGGTCGCCCTCCGCCTGGAGGCGTAGCACTACCGTCCGGCTCGCCCGCGGGGCCGCCAGCACCGGCTCGAGCTGTACCATCACGGCCGGCGGCATCGCGTCGCCGAGGAGCTTGCCGCGCGCCTCGTCGGCTCCGCGGCCGAACATGCGCTCGGCCGCGGGGTTCCACGTGACGACCCGGCCCGCCGGATCGACCGCCACGATGGACTCGGTCGCCGACTCGATGAGGTTCTCCAGGAACGATTTGGCCTCCGAGAGCTCGCGGTGCAGGTTCGCGTTCCGGACGATGAGGGCGACCGACTCCGAGAACATCCGGAGCAGCTCCCGCTCGCTCGGGTCGAGCTGGCGGCTGGTCTCGACGACGAGCGCACCGAGGTGCCGCCCCTGCGCGACCAGGGGGAAGACGGCCCGTTCGGCGGTCTCGCTTCCCGTCGGCTCTCCCGGGTCGAGGAGGACCTGGACGCGCTCGTAACCCGCGCCCTGCTGGAGGTGCTCGGTGATCGCGGCGAGCGTCCGGTCGAGCGCGGGGTCGACGAGCACGGCCGTGGAGATTTGCCGCAGGATCTCGCCCTGGACGGCTCTGAGCGACTGCTCTGCGGCCTGGCGGGCCGCGGCCGTGAGGAGGGCAGACGTGCGCACGGCCGTGACCATCAGATCCGTCACGGGCCGGAGGGCGCCGAGGTCCGTGCCGCCGGGCGCCGCCCGGCGATGGTAGAGCGCGAGGTGGGCCCACACGCGAGGCAGCCCCTCGTCCACCGCTGGCACGACCATGGCCGCCTCGAAGCCCAGGGCATCGAGCTCGGTCGGCCACGGCAGCGGCCAGGCGAGGCCCGGCCGGGTGCCGACGGGCTCCCGGACCCCGTGTAGCGCCGTCCGCCAGGCGGCGGACACGGCGTCGCCCACCGCCTCCGGCAGCTCGGAGTGCACGATCGCAGCTGGTTCCGTGCTCAGGAAGGACGCCGCGGCGGCGCCCGTCACGCGCTGGGCCTCGTGCAGCATGGCGCGCAGGAGCCCGGCGAGGTCGCCTCCCTGCACGGGATCCCGCCGCTGCGCGAGATCACGCATCTTTCCGATCAATGGCGCGAGCGCGCTCCCCGGCCCTTCGGTGCGCTGCCGCCGTCGGGCGAGGGCCCGCTCCGCGGCTTCCTGGAGCTCCCGCGGCGCGAAGGGCTTCACCAGGTAGTCCATCGCGCCGAATCGCATTGCCCGCTGGACCGTGTCGAGCGACGCGTAGGCCGTGATCATCACGACCTCCACGCCGGCATCGATCGCCTTGACGCGCTCGAGGAGCTGGACTCCGTCCATCCGCGGCATCTTCACGTCCATGAAGATCACGTCCGGGCGGAGCCCGGGCAGGACCGCCAGCACCTCCTCGCCGCTCCCGGCCGTGAAGACCTGGTAGCGCGGCTTGAGGATCATGCGGATGGCCTCGCGCGGGCCCTCCTCGTCGTCCACGACCAGTACGCGCGGCTCGCTCATGCGGGAGCCCCCCTTGGGTCTCGGCTCACTGATGGGTTCGCGGCAGCGTCAGAACGAAGCGGATCTCGCCCTCCTGGCCGCCGAGCGTCAAGGTCCCGCCGTGGGCTTCGACGATCTTCTGGGTCACGCCCGGACCGACGTCGAGCAGCTTGTCCGAGGCGATCGTGAGCGGGCTGAAGAGGTGCTCGCGCTCGAGAGTCGAGAGCTGAGCGGGGCGTCCCGTGAGTGACAAGCGCACCCGACCGGGATCCTCCGGGGACGTCTGCAGGTGGATGGCCACGCGGCCGTCCGCATCCACGCGGTTGGCGAGGAACCGGACGAGGTAGCCGATCGCTTTGGTCAGCTGCTCGCGATCGGCCTTGACGACGAGGCCCTCCTGCGGGGCATAGAGGATCGCCGTCAGCTGCTCGGCGCGCTCCGGGACCTGGAGCAGGAAGAGCGCGGCGTCGCTCGGTCCCTTCGACCGCTCGAGGCGGACCGAGAGCTCCTCCAGCGCGTCGTGCAAGAGCTGCCGGAAATCGCAGAAGTCCACCTTGTAGTCGCGGTCGCCGGCGAGCGTGATGAGCTTGTCGACGAGCGAGATCAGGCGCTGGGTGTCCTTGCCGACGACCGCGAGGAACGTTTCCCGGAACTCCGGGTCCTCGTACCGGTGCGGGAGCAGCTCGAGGAACGTGTAGATCGACACGAGAGGGTTCTTGATCTCGTCCGTCAGGCGGAGCAGCACCCGGTTGAGGAGATCGAGCGTCTGGCTCGCCTGGCGCTCCCGGTGAAGCTTGTGCCGCGGCGTCGGGTCGTCCAGCAGCATGACGGCGCCGCACGGGGCGCCCGCGGCGTCGAGGATCCGGGACGTGCTGAGCTCGAGCGTGGTCTGCCGGCGGGGCAGCTCCACCTCCACCAGCCGGAGCTCCCGGCCGCCCCGCATGGTCTCGTAGAGCAGGTCGCCGAGCGGCGAGGGCAGGACGCGGAGGTCCTGCCCGAGGACGTCGCCGAGGGACAGCTCGAGGATCTGCTCCGCCCGGCGGTTGAACCGGGTCACCCGTTCGGAGGCGTCGATGGTGATGGCGCCGCTCTGGAGGTGGGTCAGGACCTGCTCGATGAAGCTGTGCTGGGCCCGGACGGTGTTGAAGAGGGAGATGTCCTCGACCGCCATGGCGACCTGGCTGGCCAGCGTGAAGAGCCGTTCCAGATCCTCCGAGCCGTAGGGCTGGCCCGTGACCCGCGGCCCGAGCACGAGGATTCCGACCAGCTTGGCCTGGACCCACAGCGGTACCGCGACCTCGCCTCCTAGGAGCGCGAGCTCCCGGGCCGCGTCGAGCCAGTCGGGCTCCCGCTCGAGCTCGCCCCGCACGGCCAGCCGCACGTGCTGTCGAAACCAGTCGGCGAGCCCCTCACCGCTCTCCAGGCGGAGCCGCTCGGCCAGATCGGGGTCGAGCCCCCGGAAGCCACGCGGCCGGTACCGGTGCTCGTCGTCGACCAAGAGGAGCGCCACGCGCCCCGGCCGTACGAGCTCGGTGATCGCGTCCAGGAAGAACTCGACGACTCGCTCGATGTCGAAGTGCGCGGAGAGGAGCTTGCCCAGATCCTTCAGCACCGTTCCCAGCACCGTCGAGCTTCCATGGCCGTTCGCCGCGGCCGGGGCCAAGGCCGGCTCCCGCCGCGTCCGGTCCCGCCGAAGCGAGGCGACCTCGAGTTCGAGGCGCCGCATGCGGAGCCCCTGGTCGATCGCTAGCCGGAGCGGGGCGTCCGGCGTGTCGCGGGGCAGCGCGAGGTCGCAGCGGTCCGCCCCCGGGGGAACCGGATCGTCGGGAGCCAGGAGCCCGACCAGGAACGGCCGCGACGCGATGGCGGCCGCCGCCGCAAGCTCGTCCGGGTCCACGTTGGCCGACCCGAAATCCAGGAGGAGCACGTCGGCCTGGCCGGCGGCGCCCGGCTCGAGAGCCCGGGACAGCGATCCGCCGACCCCGAAGTCGAGGCGGCCGTTCAGGAGCCGGCGCAGGCGGGCGGCCAGGCCGGCATCGCGCGAGAGGACGCGGACCGTCCTCATCGCGCCACCTCGGGCCGCACGGTCTCGGCCACGGAGCCGACGAGCGCGGGGAACTGCACGACGAAGGTGGTGCCGAGCCCGGCCGGACCGGGATCCGCCCAGAGCGCCGCCCGGTGCGCGTCCGCGATGCTGCGGCAGATCGCGAGCCCGAGGCCCGTTCCGCTGGACTTTGTCGTGAAGAACGGCTCGAAGACCCGGGCGAGATCCTCGCGCGGGATCCCGGGACCGGTGTCCGTGACCCGGACCGTCACCAGGCCGCGGTCCGCGCGCTCGCGATCGGCCCGGACGGTCACCGTCAGGGTACCGCCCGCGGTCATGGCTTCCAGGCCGTTCAGGAACAGGTTCAGGAAGAGCTGCTTGAGCTGGTCGAGCTCGCCCAGGATCGGCGGCAGGTCATGCTCGATCTCGACCACCGAGCGGACCCGCCGGCGATCGGCCTCGCCACGGAGCAGGTCGAGCGTCTCCGCCAGGGGCACCTGGAGGTCGAGCGGGCGCAGCGGGAACGCAGTGGGGACCGCGAGGGCCCGGAGCCGACCCAGGAGCTGCTCGATGCGGTGGATCTCCTTGACGGCGACCTTCGCGAAAGTCGAGCGGAACTCGTGGTCGTCGGCTCGCTCGGGCAGGAGCTCCGCGAACGTCTTGATCGCCACGAGCGGGTTCCGGATCTCGTGGGCGATGCCGGTTGCCATCGCGCCGAGAGCCGAGAGGCGATCGGTACGCCGCTTGTCCTCCTCGAGCGCCTTGAGCCGCGAGTGATCGTTGAGCACGGCGATCGCCCCGCTGACCGCCCCCTTGTGGTCATGAAGGGCCGACGTGTGGACCACCAGGGGCAGGATCCGCCCCTCGGGATGGCTCACCGTCACCTCCGTCTCGGACTCCGACTGCTCGACGAGGCTCGACCGGAGGACGGCTCGAATGGCGGGGTCCAGCACATCGAGCGGCCGGCCCACCACGCGGGCCGCCTCGATCCCGAGGATGCGCTCCGCTGCCGGATTGAGCGTCATGACGATGCCGTCGTCCCGGGCGGCGATGACGCCCGAGTCCATGCGGCCGAGCAGACGCTCGTTGTACTCCTTGATCGAGACGATCTCGTGGTAGAGCTGCGCGTTCTTGAGCCCGATGGCGAGCTCGCTTGCCAGGGTCTCCAGGAGGTCGAGCTCGTCGCCGAAGAACGAATCGCCGGAGAGCTTGGGACCGACCAGGATGATTGCCATCAGCCGGCCGTCCCGGACCGGCACGGCCGCCTCGGCCCCCCAGGCCCGGAGGTCCTGGAGCACGGTACTCGGGTCCACGCTGCCGGGCCGGGCCCCGACATGATCCCAGACGAGCGCGGCCGTCCCGTCCGACAGCTCCTGGACGAGCGGGCTCGTCTCTGACACCGGCTCCGCGGGCCACGCGACGGCCGGGTCGACGTGCCGGGCCACGAGGGGCGCAAAGGCGTCACGGTCCCGGATCCGCACGAGGATGGCGAGGCTCTCGAGGTGGAGGGCGCGGTCGATCAGGTCCGCCATGGCGGTCGCCACCCGCGCGGGGTCGGCGAAGGTGCCCATCGCCCGGCTCCCCTCGCGGACGAGGGCGCGCGTGTCGTAGGCGGGCCGGTACAGGTACCGGTCGGCGAGATGGCGCATGCGCGGCGCGAACCCGAGGAACAGAGCGGAGGCCGCCAGGCCCAGCACCACGGCGCCGGCAGGCGAGAGCGTCGGGTTCGCCTCGGGGAAGAGCGCGTCCAGGAGGATCTCGCCGCCGATCAGCAGGGCCGCCGTCAAGAGCCAGCCCGCCGCGTAGGCCGCTGACCGGCTGATGACCACCCGCACGTCCATGAGCCGGTGCCGCACGATGGAGTGGGCGGTGAAGGCGAGCCAGAGCAGCGTGAAGTAGGGCCCGTACACGCCGAGCCGCGAGGATCCGGTGACGAGCGGCACGACGACGCCGAGCGTGAGGGCGCCCGCCGCCGTGAGCCCGGCCCCGAGGAAGACGTAGTGGAGCTGGGCCCGGGCAAAACCCGTGGCGTGCTGGAGCTTGCCCGCCAGGTGGGCGAGGGCCCAGGCGGAGCACAGGATCATGTACGCTCCGAGCAACCGGAAGGCCGGGCCGTACACCGGCTGCAGGTAGTTGGCCTCCTCGAGTCGCACGTCGGCCACGATCCAGGGCGAGAACGACAGGCCCGACATGAACAGGCCGAGGAAGGTCACCACCTGGGCGAGGGCCGGCCGCCGGGCCGACGGCCGCGGGAATACCACCGCGAAGTGGGCGAACGTCACCGGGACGAGAGCTGCCGTCGCCCAGAGCACGCGCACCACCGCGAGGACCACCACCGGGTCGACCAGGCTCCGGCGGATGCCGACCAGGGTGCCCCACACGGCGAGGGTCGTCGCGAACGCCGCGAACCACCGGTTCACCGCGCGACCGGGGTTTCGCACCCAGACCACGACCGCCAGCGCCACCTCGATCAGCGCGACCAGGAAGAGGCCGACGATCGGCGTCATGGCGGTGCGGGGCTAGTTGTCGTCCGGGCGGCCGAGGATGACCGCCGAGTGTGTGGGGCCGATGGCGCGCGAGGTGACCAGGACGCGGTTCACCCGGGCGGGCCGACCCCGGCCGGGCACGTAGTCAAGGTCGCACTCGGGGGCGGGGATGTCGTGGTTCATGGTCGGAGGAACGAACTGCTCCGCGAGCGAGAAACAGGCGGCCACCACCTGGAGGGCCCCACCCGCCGCGAACGGCTGGCCGATCATCGCCTTGATCGAGGTCACCGGGACGTTGTACGCGTGCCGGCCGAGCACCGCGCGGTACGCCGCGCTCTCCGCCCGATCGTGCCGCGGCACGCCGCCCCCGTGCGCGTTGACGTGGTCGATCTCCCCCGGGGCCAGGCGCGCTTCCGTGAGCGCCCCGCGCATGGCGGTCTGGAGGGACGCGCCCGTGGGGTCCACCGTGCGGAGATCCAGGCCGTCGGTGCCGCTGCCGTACCCCAGCACCTCGGCGTAGACGCGGGCGCCCCGTGCCCGCGAGTGATCGAGATCCTCCAGCACGTACATCCCGGCGCCCTCGCCCAGCACGGAGCCGTCGCTGAGCGCGTCGTAGGGGCGCAGCGCCTGCGCCGGCGGGCCGCTCCAGCGCGAGAGCCAGCCGAGCTTGCCCCAGGCCGCGTGCACGGAGGTCGCCAGGGCCGCGTCGGCGGCACCGGCCAGCGCGCCGACGATGCGACCCGCCCCGATCTGCGCGCACGCCCACTGGATCGCATCCACGCCCGAGGCGCAGCCGGAGCCGAGCGTCATGGTCTGCCCCCGCAGGCCCAGGTCCACGGCCGCGTAGTTCGTCAGGGCGTGCCCGATGCTTTCGACGACCGTGGAGGCGTCGCGCCGGCGCATCGGCCGGCCCTGCAGCCGCTCGAGGACCTCCTGGAACTCGGCCACCGCGCTGGCGCCGCTCGCGACGCAGACCGCGAACCCGCTGGCGGCCCGGAGGCCCGGCAGGCCCGCGTCGTCGTACGCCATGCGGGCAGCGGCCATGCCGAACTGGGCGAAGCGTCCCGCGGGCGTGAGCCGCTCACCGGCAGGCTCGAAGCCCTTGACCTCGGCCGCGACCCGGCAGGCGAACGGCGCCGGGTCGAAGCGGGTGATCGGGCCCACTCCGAGCGCCCCTTCGCGGAGTCCGTGCCAGAACGCCTTGACGCCAATCCCGATCGGCGTCACGGCGCCGAGGCCGGTGATGGCGACGCGACGTCTCACTCCGGCGCCTGCCGGATGCGGCTCTCGACGAGAGCGACCATGTCCGCCACCGTCTTGAGCTTGGTCAGCTCATCCTCGGGCACCTCGATGTCGAACTTGCGCTCGACCGAGATGGCGAGCTCGACCGCGTCGAGGGAATCGAGGCCGAGATCCTCGACCAGTCTCGCCTCCGGCACCAGCTGCTCCGGCGGCAGTCCGAGCCGTGCTGACATGATCTCCCGAAGCCCATCCGCGACGTCTTGCGTCGCCACTCATGCCTCCCCACGGCTCAGGACCAGGATCGAGTTGGTCCCGCCGAACGCAAACGAGTTCGACATCGCTACCCGGATCGGGACGCGGCGGGCCTGATTCGGCACGTAGTCCAGGTCGCACGCGGGATCCCGTGTCGTGTAGTTGATCGTGGGCGGCAGGACTCCGTGGTGGAGCGCGAGCGCGGTCGCGATCGCTTCCACGCCTCCGGCGGCCCCCACGAGGTGGCCCGTCATCGACTTGATGGAGCTGACCGCCAGGCGCCGGGCATGCTCGCCGAAGACGGCCTTGATCGCCTCGGTCTCGTGCTGGTCGTTCAGCGGGGTGGAGGTCCCGTGCGCGTTGACGTAGTCCACCGCCTCCGGGCCGAGCCTCGCGTCCGCGAGGGCGAGCCGCATCGCCCGGGTGGGCCCGTCGGACGACGAGGCCGTCGGGTGGTTGGCGTCGGCCGAGACCCCGTACCCCAGCACCTCGGCGTAGATGCGGGCGCTCCGCGCCCGTGCCGCCTCCAAGACCTCGAGGACGAGGATGCCCGCGCCCTCCGCGAGGACGAACCCGTCGCGATCCTTGTCGAATGGGCGGCTGGCAAGGGTCGGCGCGTCGTTCCGTGTCGACAGCGCCCGGATCGACGAGAAGCCCGCGATGACCAGGGGATGGATGAGGGCGTCGGTCCCCCCGGCGAGCATGACGTCGGCGTCGCCGCGCTGGATCGTCCGGAAGGCGTCGCCGACGGCCTGGCTGCTCGCGGCACAGGCCGTAGTGGGGCTGAAGATCGGCCCGCGCGCCCTCGTCCGCATGGACACCCACCCCGCCGCCATGTTGGGCAGGCTGCCCGGCAGCGCGTACGCGCTCACGCCCGTCATGCCCTCGCGCTGGAGCGTGTCCCACGAGGAGAGGAGGAGGGGCACCCCGCCCATGCCGGTCCCGATCGACACGCCGACCCGGTCGTTCTGGCCATCGATCTTGACGCCGGAATCCGCGAGCGCCGCTTGCGCGGAGATGAGCGCGTAGTGGATGAACACATCCGTCCGCACGATGTCCCGCCGGGGCAGGTGAGCGGTGGCATCGAAGTCGGGAATCTCTCCCGCGATCTGGCTCGGATACGGCGAGGGGTCAAACCGAGTGATCCGGCGCACCCCGCTCCGGCCGTGAGTCAGTCCGTCCCAGAAGGCGTCGATTCCGACGCCCAGGGGTGAAACCACGCCCATACCGGTGACCACGACGCGCCGCATGCGCCTCCTGGAGCGAGCTCAGAGTGCGTGAAAGTCCGACGTGACGCTAAGTTACACCTAGGATCTCGCGTGGGACCGCAAAGAAAATCGCGCTACCAGGTCGTGTGGGACGACTGGGGGAAGGACCCCATGCGAGGGGCTCTCGCCACGTGTTGGGTCCGAGTGGACCTCACCCTGAATCCGCCCGGTGTGCCGCTGCCGAGTCGCTGGCGCGAGAGCGCGTCGCGATCAGGCTGGCCCTGGCGACCCGGTGGCGCCGGCGCGAGCGAGGATCTCGGCCAGGAGCTCCCGATGCTCGGCGCAGCCGATGACGTCCAGGTCGGGGCGGGGCCGCGTCCGCTCGACCCACCGCCGGAGGGCCGCCCGGCGCCCGCGCGCCGCCTGGGCGGCGTCCGGTGTC
>JBGQGN010000079.1:0-10817 GCA_041497395.1 Methylomirabilia bacterium | reverse complement strand
GAACCAGAGCACCCCGCCATCGGACCGGTCGAGACAGCCGAGAAGGTTCAGGAGCGTGGACTTCCCGGATCCGGACCGCCCGATCACGGCCACCAGCTCCCCGGGCGCGAGTGCGAGGTCCACCCCGCGGAGCACCTCGAGGACACGCCCGTCCGGGGTGCGGAAGCGCTTCGCGAGGCCGGACGCCCGGAGGAGCGCCGCGCCGGTGTTCATCGTCTCAGGCTCCGCGGCGGATCGCCTCGGCCGGCGGCACCCGCAGGATCCGGACGGTCGCGTACGCGCCGGCGACGGCCCCGAGCACGACCGCAAACCCGAGAGCGAAAGCGACCAGCCGGCCCGAGAAGAGGAACAGCTCCTGTCCCGCCCTGGCCGCACGAGCGTCGACCGAAATCCCGAGCAGGACCGCGAGGGCCGTTCCGAGGAGGCCCCCGCCGAGACTGACCGCGAGGCTCTCCCGGAGGACCTCGCCCAGGAGCTGGAGGTCGGTGGCGCCGAGTGCCTGCTTGATCCCGAAGTCCCGGATGCGCTCGAAGGTCGACGCCGCGACGGTGTTCGAGAGGGAGAGCCCGCCGATGAGGAGCCCGATCCCCGCGATGCCCGCCATGAGCCAGGAGAAGAACGCCGTCGACGCGGCAAGCTGGCGCGCCACCTCGCCCGGCGCGGCGACGTTGACACCGGCCACATCCCGGCGAATTCGCGCCGCGAGGGCGTCAGGCTCTACACCGTCCGCCCAGCCCACGGCCGCGCCGGTGTTGAGGTCCTCCCGGGCCAGGACGCCGCCCGCCCCGAACAGCGCGCGGAGCGTGGGGTCGAGGGCGAGCCAGAGCTCGCGAGCGTCCTCGATCGGCAGGACGGCGAAGCGGTCGGGCGCGGTGAGAAGACGCTCCAGAACGCCGACGACCTCGAAGTCTCGCTCGCCGATCCGGAGGTGGGATCCGGAGCGAAGCGCCCGACCCGCCGCCAGCTCGGCGCCGACCATGACGCGCCCGCGGTCGGTGGGGACCAGGGCCCGCCCCTCGGCGATCGGGGAGGTAGGGTAGTTGCGGTTCGGCGTCGGGACGCCGAGGTCGACCCCCAGGACCAGCTCCTGGTTCACGGAGAAGAGCTCGGACGTGCCCGGATTCAAGGGCAGCATCACCTGCGCCTGGACGGCGGCGACGCCCGGGACCCGGCGAATCGCCTCGATGGTCTGGCGGCGCAGGAGGCCTCCAGCCGTGAAGCCCGCTCCCGTGCCGATGCCCGCGCCCGCCACCGAGATCTGTCCCAGGACGAAGCGGTGCCCGCCGTCGATGAACCGGCTGATGCGGTCGGCGAGAGCGCCCAGAGCCACGAGACCAGCCATCCCGACGGCTATACCAGCAACAGCGAACCCGTAGCCTCGGGGCAGCAGGCGCCGCCGACGCGCCCCCCCCCGGCCGCTCACCACGAGGGCTGCGAGTCCAGCGAGGGCCCGAGCCAGCGGCGGTGCCAGATGTCGAGCCGCACGACCCCGAGGCAGACGACCCCGAGCCCGGCTCTCGCGAGGACGATCGACCCCACCCGATCCCCGCCCATCACCGCGACGTCGCATCGGGCCGGCATGGCGAGCTCCATCGGGTGACGCGCGCGCGGTCGCTCAGAGCTCGCGCGCAAGGCGGGCTCCCGAAGCGGCGGCGGCCGGCCGGACGATGCCAGCCGGCCCCGCGCCTCCGAACCGGACGCGGGTCAGGTACCACGCGATCCTGGCGACATCCGTCACGGCGTGGAAGCGGCTCCGGCGGCCGCAGGGGTACAGGGACCGGATCGGCACCGAGACCAGCTGGTATCCCGCCCCCGCCGCTCGGACCAGCGCCTCCGTCTCGAGAACGAAACCACCCTCGCGCAGCGCGACCTCGCGCAGAAACGCTCCTGGATAGATCCGGAACCCGCACTGGCTGTCCGACAGGGGGGCCGGGAGGATGGGTCCGAGGGTTCGGTCCGCGGCGCGAATCGCCACCCGCCGGAGCGGCGGGATGGGGTCGCCCGCCGCGGCACCGAACCGATGGCCCAGGACGAGAGCGTCCGGGGCCTCGGAGTGAGCGGCGAGAAGGCGGGGCAGATCCGCTGGATCGTGCTGACCGTCTCCGTCCAGGGTGGCGACCGCGGTTGCCCCGTGGCGGAGCGCGGCATCGAACCCCGTCCGGAGCGCGGCGCCCTTGCCCTCGCGGCGCGCGTGCCGGAGAACCTCCACGGCGCCGGCCCGAGCCGCGACCCCGGCGCTCCCGTCCGTGGAGGCGTCGTCCACCACGATCACGGGGCAGTGCGCGCGAAGCCGCTCGACGACGCTGCCGAGCGTGCGGCCCTCGTCGAACACCGGGACGACGGCCCACAGCCTGTCGGTCATGCGGCTGCCTTCCGATCCTGGCCGAAGGTCCGGAGCACCAGCGTGACGTGGGTGCCGCCGCGGGCGAGGCCGTGGACCAGCGCCGTCTCGGGCGCGCCCTCCGACCCGTTCTCGGGGCGCACCACGAACCGGAGATCGTGGCGGATCGGCTCCAAGAGGTCGGGGAGCGCGGACACTCCGGAACCCGCCACGGCGAGCACCGCTGCGGCAGCACGCAGCGCGCCGAGACCCGCGTGCTCGCCGACCAGAGGGGTCAGCGCGGTCAGGCGGGCGCGCCCGCCTCCCAAGGCCCGGGCCACGAGGTCGAGCTCGCACGCGTCGTGCTCCGGATGACCCGATCCGGTCAGGTACGCGGTCTCGACAGCCTCAGGTGCCACGCCGGCCGAGGCGAGCGCACGGCGGACAGTCAGCGGGTCGCGCCGCCGGGGCGACGGGAAGCCGTGGGCGGGCGTCGGGAGATTGCCCCACGCCGCGCCCGCCAGCTCGCCGTAGACGCGCACGCCTCGGGCCAGCGCGGACTCCGCTGATTCCAGGACCAGGAACGTCGCACCCTCCCCCAGAACCGTGCCGTTCGCCCGGCGGTCGAATGGCCAGCAGCCCTCGGGGCCCGGCGCCGTCCGGGACATGGTCCCGAGCCGACTCAGCTCACGGTAGAGGATCGGGGAGAGCTCGTCGCACCCACCCGCCAGGACGGCGCTCGCCCGCCCCGAGGCGATCAGGGCGGCGCCGCGGACCACGGCGAGCTCGCCGGCCACGTCGACCTCGTTCAGCGTGAGCATCGGCCCGCGCACGCCCACGGCGATCGACACCTGGGCGGCCATGGCGTTCATCACCGTACTCGGGAAGACGAGGGGGGAGAGCCCGAGTATCCCCCGCTCGAGGAACCCGAGCGCGAAGGTCTCCGAGGAGCGAAAGTCACCCCAGTGCGAGCCGAGCACGAGCCCCATCGCGGCCAGCTGGCCCGGCTGGAGGCTCGCGTCCGTCAAGGCGAGCCGGGCGGCGACGACCGCGAGCTGGCTGGCCCGTGACAGCCGGCGCGCTTCCCCGTCCTGGAGGCGCGGCGTGAGGTCGCCGACCTCGCCACCGAGCCGGCTCGAGCAGCCGTCGGTCGGAAAGGCCCGGACCGGCCCGATGGCGGGCAACCCTCGCGCGAGCGCCTCGCCCACGGCGGCGCCGCTGCCGGCGCCGAGCGCGCTCACGCTGCCCACCCCGGTCACGACGACCCGGGGCCGGGCGCCACCCCCTCGCTCAGCGGGCGGCATGAAGGCTCCGCGGAGCGGCGACTCGCCGGAACAGGAGGCTCAGGTTCTGGCCGCCGAACCCGAAGGAATTCGACAGGGCGCACTCGACCGGTGCGGGACGCGCGACGTTGGGCACGCAGTCGAAGACCACCTCAGGGTCCGGCTCGGTGAGGTTGGCGGTGGGCGGGACGAGCCCGTGGACGAGCGTCAGCACGGTTGCGATCGCCTCCAGCGCGCCGGCCGCCGCCATCGCGTGTCCCACGAGGGACTTGTTGGCGCTCACGAGCACCGCGTCCGGGTCGAACAGTTTGCGGAGGGCCGCGGCCTCGACACGGTCGTTCTGAGGCGTGCCGGTCCCGTGCGCGTTGACGTACCCCACCGCGCTCGCCGGGACTCCCGCCCGGTCCAGCGCCTCCGCCATTGCCCGAACGCTGCCCTCGCCGTCGGGGTGGGGCGCGGTGAGATGCCAGGCGTCCGTGGTCAGCCCGTAGCTGGCCAGCTCCGCATAGGCGCGCGCGCCGCGCGCCCGGGCGTGCGCCTCGCCTTCGAGCACGACGAACCCCGCGCCCTCCCCGAGCGACATGCCCCGGCGATCCCGCGCGAACGGACGGCAGGGCGCAGGATCGAGCAGCTTGAGCGCGTTGAAGCCCATGAAGCAGATCCGGGTCATGGCATCGACACCCCCCGCGAGAGCCAGGGGCACCTCGCCGGAGGCGATCAACTCCGCCGCCAGCCCGAGCGCCGCGCCGCCGGAGCTACAGGCCAGGACCACGGTCTCCTTGGGGCCGGTCGTCCCGTAGCGGCGCGCGACGACGTCGGCATGGGCGAACGGCAGGACGCTCCTGAGCGCCGTCCGGAGCTCCGGGTCATCGACCCGGTCGCGCTCGCGCCGCCAGAACCAGGCCTCGGCTTCGAGCATGCCGCCCCCGATGCCGCCGACGATCACCGCCGCCGGGCGCAGCTCCGCGCGCGAAAGGCCCGCGTCCAGGACGGCCTCGTCCACCGCCACCGCAGCAAACCGGTCGGCCCGCGAGCGGCGCGGGGACACGCCGGGAAGCGGGGTGCCAGCCGGGACCTCGGCCCCGACGCGGGCGCGGAACCCCTCCGTGTCGAAGAGTCCGATGGGCCCGATCGCGCACCGGCCCGCCGTCAGGCCCTCCCAGAAGGCGCCCCGGCCCACGCCGTACGGGCTGACGACTCCGAGGCCCGTGACGAGAACCCGCGTCACGTCGCGGTCACGCCCCCTGGACCCGCGCGCCCACGAAGCGCACGAGGGCGCCGAACGTGCCGAAGTGAGCGGCCACGTCCTCGCCCTCCTGGATCACGATGCCGAATCGCTCCTCCAGCGCGATCGAGAGCTCGATGAAATCGAGCGAGTCGAGCCCGAGCGCACCCTCGACACCCTTCGGGAGCGGCGTCTCTCCGGTCAGCGCGGTCAGGCGCGCAGGGTCGAACCGGAGTCGCTTGACGACGATGTCGCGCAACTCCCCGATGATCGCTCGGTCGTCCATCCATCCTCCCGTGTCGTGCCTACCGAGCCCACAGCAGCGCCGCGTACTCGCTTCGCCACGTGGCGGTCAGCAGCCAGGGCCTAGGCGCTCTCTCGCGATGGATCCGGGCCAGCGCGAGAAGCGGTCCCATCGCCAGGGCTTCGCCCAGGCGGGGCGTCGGTGCCGGGGCTCCCCGGTCCGCCAGGATCCTCGCCTCGGCGGTTTCCCGACTCGCCCCCGTCGACCCGCTCCAGACGAGGCCGGGTCGGTCGCCGTCCAGCACTCGCTCGAGCACCGCCTGGACCGTGCCCCGCGCACCCGTCGGCCCGGCGAGCGCGGATGCCCAGCGGAGAACGCTCCCCTCGCCCGGTTCCAGGAGCAGGCACGCCGCCCCTTCGACGAGGGGGCCCGCGTACAGCCGTCGGGCTCGGCCGAACAGGTCCCGCACCTCGTGAAACGCCTCCACGGCGAGCACGAGAAGCCGGTCGGCTCGGCCCTCGGCCAGCCAGCGCGCCGCCCACCAGAGCGCCTGGAACGTCGCCGGGGCGCCGCCCATGAGGTTGATGGAGGGCCCCCGGATTCCCAGCTCGATCGTCACCTCGCCGGGCACCGCGCTGGGCGAGGTGTACGGGAAGTGAAGCGTCGTGGACGTCTCGTCCTCGAGGAACGCCCGGTTCGCGGCGGCGTACCCCGTGGCGCTCACGTACAGGATACCCGTTCGCGGGCCCGCTAGCTCCGCCTCCGCGAGTCCGGCGTCGGCGACCGCCGCCTTCGCGGCCGCGACGGCGAGCAGGCATTCTCGCGTCGCGCGCCGGAACCGGTCGCCGCCCAGGACGGGCGTCGGCGCCGTCACCAGCCCCCGGCCGTGCTCGCCACGCTGGGCGACCGCCTGTGGCAGCGCCTGGACACCGTCCCCCCAGCCCGTGACCGCGCCGATCCCCCGGATCCGGGGCGCCGGCGGGTTCACGAGCTCCGATCGCGCCGCCGCCGCTCTCACCACGGTATCCTTGCGCCGCTGGAGTTGATCGGACGGCCTGCGGCCTGTGGTCTCACGGCTCCTCTCCCGTCGCCAGCACCAGGGCGGCGTTGCACCCGCCAAAGCCGAGCGAGGTCGACAGGCTCACCCGTGGCCGCCAGATCCGCGCCGCGTTCGGCACGCAGTCCAGGTCGCACTCGGGGTCCGCCTCGCCATAGTTGAGGGTCGGCGGGACCTGGCCATGGCGGCCGGCGAGAAGGCACATGATCGCCTCGAGCGTCGCCGCCGCGCCCATGGTGTGGCCGAGGTGCGCCTTGATGGAGTTCACCGGGATGGCGCGGGCGCGCGGACCGAGGACGCGCTTCAGCACGTCGGTCTCGACGCGGTCGTTCGCCGGCGTCCCCGTCCCGTGCGCGCTCACCAGGTCCAGCGCGTCCGGCGCGAGTCCGGCCTCCGCGAGGGCGGCTCGCACGGCGAGCTCGAGCCCCCGCCCCTCCGGGTCCGGCGCCGTGATGTGGGCGCCGTCCGCCGTGCTCGCATGGCCGAGGAGGTATCCGAGCGGTCGGTGCCCGCGGCGCACGGCCGTGTCGGCACGCTCCAAGACGACCAGGCCCGCACCCTCGCCGAGAAGGAGACCGCTTCGACGCCGGTCGAACGGGCGCACCGCGTCCCGCGTCAGCGAGCGCAGCACGTTGAAGCCGCGCTGGACGAACCGGCACAGCCCGTCAGCCCCGCCCGCCAGGACGACGTCGGCCTGGCCTGCGCGCAGGAGGTCGGCGGCGAGACCGAGGCTGGTGGCGCCCGACGCGCAGGCCGTCGTCACGGTCAGGGCCGGCCCCCGGGCTCCCAGCCAGCGTGCCAGATTGCGCGTCGGACCGTCGTACACGGAGCCCGTCAGCGCCCTGAGCGTGCCCTGCGCGGCGAGAGCACGGCTCGCCTCATCGATCCCGCCCAGCGCGGTGCCGACGACCACCCCGATCCGGTCGGCGTCGGGTAGCGCGTCCCTGAGCTCGGACGTCTCCAGGGCCTCCCGAGCCGCGTGGATGAGGAATTGCGAGGTGCGGCAGTAGGTGGCGCGACGGGGCCGTCCATCGCCCCCGCGGGGCGCGCCCGGAATATCCCTCCGGAGCTTCTTGATCTCTCCCCCCCGCGTGACCCGCAGGTCTCCCACGGGGAAACCCTCGATCTCGCTGATGCCGGACACCCCCGTGACGAGCCCGGCCCAGAAACCGTCCAGGTCCTGGCCGATCGCGGTCACTACGCCGGCGCCCGTGATGGCAACCGGCGAGACCCGTGGGGCCAGAACCCCCTTCACGACACGCCTCCCCAGACGTCGTAGAAGTTGAACCACTGGTCCCAGTGCGTGCGAACGTAGCGCTCCAGGATCGCCACCGCGGCGCGGAGCGCCTCCACCTCGCCCCCGCGCGACACCGCGAGCGCCGGCTCGACGTGGAGACGATAGCTCCCACCCGCCTCGAGCACGCAGAAGGCCGGAACCACCGGCGCGCCGGCGGCGGCTGCCATCAGGAACGGCCCCAGCGGGAACGTCACGGGAGCGCCGAAGAACGGCACCGCCGCGTCCCCTCGCCCGCCCAGCGCGCGGTCGAGCTGGAACGCGACGACCTCCCCCCGGCGCAACGCGGCGACCAGCTCGACGCCGACCATCGGGCTCGTCAGGCGCACGAACCGCAGCCCCGGGTGACCGCCGCGAGCGAGCAACGCGCCGACGGCAGGGTCCTCTTCCGGCGCCATCACCACGTGGACCGGCCGGCCCAGGGTCGCGAGCAGCCGTCCCCCCAGCTCCCAGTTCCCCAGGTGCGCGGTGAGGGACACGCAGCCGCGTCCCCCGGCCAGCGCGTTGAGCGTCGGCTCCTGGCCGGCCCCCGCCGCAACGTGTCGCCAGAGTCCGGACTCCTCGCGGTTCAACGAGAGGAGGTCGGCGAAGCACACGGCGAAGCGCGCGAACACCCGATCGACCGCCGCGTCCAGCCAGGCAGCGTCCCGCCCCGGGTGAACGCGCGTCAGGTTCCGCCGCACCGCCGCGCGCTCAGCGGGGAATCGGACCATGAGCAGGCCCGCCAGGCGCTCGGCGAGCCACACCCTGACCGGCCGCGGCAACCGTGGCGCCGCGGCGGCCGCGAGCCGGTAGTAGCGCGAGCGGTTGTACGGGTGGGCGTGCCAGCGCGCCCGAGGGGCGTCCACCCCGGCGGCAACCGTCACCCCCACAAGGCGCTCCGATCAACGGTAGGTCGGGCACACGCGCGCGGCGGAAGCACGAGCACGCGTCAGAAGAGGGGCGACGTGTAGAGCCGGAAGGCCCGCACCCGTCCCGGAGGGCTGTAGGTGAGCGGGCCGACCCAGAAGGCCCGGGCCACGTCGTCGAAATAAAGCGTGAGCGGCGAGCCCTGGTCGTTCGGGTCGTAGGCGGCGAAGTCCGTCCCCTGCTGGGCCGGCCGGCGATCGTAAACCAGGACCGAATGATTGAGAAGGTCTTCATGCGGAAAATTCGTGATCATGAGCGGAACCGGTCGGCCGGCATCCACCTCGGCGATGACCTCTCGCGCGAGGCGCTCCTGGTGCTCCGGCGGAAAGTCGATCCCGACGCGCCAGGTGCGCCAGTCCACCATGCTGAGGACGTTCGAGCCGAAGGCCGTCTTGATGGCCCTCTCGTGTGCGGCCGAGAAGGTGCGGAGGTCCGAGTACCCCGGGATGACGACCCGCTCGGCCTCGGTCGCCGGCGGCGCCCACGGCCGCCGCGAGAGGACCAAGCGCACGAGCCGGTCGTACTCCTCCGGGGAGGCCGCGGACAGGTCAGGCGCGAATCGAGCGAAGCGGTAGAACTGGCTCGCGGCCCGCGCGATCAACAGGCAGTAGTTGGCGAAGGCGTCGTTCCAGCCCGGACGCTCGGCCCGCACGAGGTTCGCGAAGGCAAAGGCGTCGTGGTCGAGATCGAAGCGACCCCGCGTCGCGGCCGGCGTGGTGGCGGGCGGCGCGCCCGCGCAGGCCGTCGCGAGAAGCCCGACGGCCGTCGCCACCCTGAGCGCGGTCACCGGCCGCCGCCGGCGACGCCGGAGCGCGTCCCGACCGGGCCGACCGCGCTCCTCCGCGCGGCATAGGTACGTCATAGACGATCCATTGTGGGCGGCGCGCCCGGGGTTCGTCAACGGCTCGCATCGGGTCAAAACATCTGCTACCAGAGGAGGGGTCGTAGCTCAAAAGTAACGGTTACCAGACCCAATCCCGATGGGGAGGTGACCGTGACGCGGACGAGCATCCACGAGTACGTGGCGGCCCAGCGGCCGCGGTACCTGGCAGCCTCGCGCCGGGAGAAGCGCCGCATCCTCGACGAGGTCGTGGCCGTGACCGGGTATCACCGCAAGGCCGCCCTTCGTCGCCTGCACCGGCCCGCGCGCACCACGTTGCGCGCGGCGCGGACCGGCCGGCCCCCGGTGTACGGGGCGGACGTGACCCTCGCCGCCCAGGTGCTCTGGGAGGCCAGCGGGGAGATCGGGGCCGTCCGGCTGCAGCCCTTTGTCCCCGAGCTCCTGGACCGGCTGCTCGCCTTCGGCGCGTTGCCGCTGACGCCCGCCACCGCCGCGGCGCTCCGTCGGGTGAGCGCCGCCACGCTCAAGCGCCTGCTCGCCCCGATCCGCGCGACCCGGCCGCCCCGCGGGCGGGGGACGACCCGCGCGGGCACCTGGCTCAAGCACCAGATCCCCATTCGGACCTTCGCCGACTGGGATGACGCCCGCCCCGGGTTCCTCGAGGGCGATCTCGTCGCGCACTGCGGCCCCACCACCGCCGGCTTCTATCTCCATACCCTCTGCGCCGTCGACATCGTGACGGCCTGGACCGAGCTCCACGCCGTCTGGGGCAAGCATCAGGAGCGGGTCGGCGGGGCCATCCATCATGTCCGGCAGCGGCTGCCCATGCCCCTGCTGGGCTGGGACAGCGACTCGGGCTCCGAGTTCATCAACGAGAGCTTCTGGCGCTACTGCCAGCGCGAGGGGATCACCTTCACCCGCGGCCGCGCGTACCGCAAGAACGACAGTGCCCACGTCGAGCAGAAGAACGGGGCCATCGTCCGCCGCTGGATCGGTTACGATCGCTTCACCACCAAGGCCAGCTATGCGGCCCTCCACGCCGTCTATCGCCTGCTGCGGCTGCACGTGAACTTCTTCCAGCCTGTGCAGAAACTCGTCGGACGCGTCCGCGTGGACACCCGCGTCCGCCGCGTCTATGATCGCGCCCAGACCCCGTATCAACGCCTCTGCGCCACCGGCGTGCTCAAGCCGGAGGGACGCGAGGCGCTCCAGCAACTCTACCTCAGCCTCAACCCGCTCCAGCTCCGCCACCAGCTGGACGCCGCCCTCGAGCGCCTGTGGGCGCTCGCCACCCCGGCGCCGCCGCTGCCGACCGGCATTCAGCCATGAGTGGCCCAAGCGACCTTCGCACAATGGGCTCAGGAGCGACGATCTCGGGCCCGCCCCTATCGGGGTATCCCCCTCCGAGCCCGCCGAGGAAGCGTTCCGCCCCCGCCCCGATGGTAACCGTTACTTTTGAGCCACCGACTGCCGGAGGGTAACAGTCACTTATGAGCCGAGACGGGGCCTGGGCCCGGTCTCTGGCAATGCCGAGGGCGTCGTCCAAAGCCTTGTCGCTAGTCTGGGCAAGCATGGCAATGATCTCCCGCTCCGGCTTGGAGTTCTCGACAGCCTCCAGCGCAGCCACCACTCTCGGATCGAGCG
>JBGQGN010000078.1:0-10882 GCA_041497395.1 Methylomirabilia bacterium | reverse complement strand
CCTGGCATCAGCCGCCGCGGGCTCGCACCGATCAACCCGCTGCCGATCCGATGAGCTCGGAGAACTTCTTCAGATCGATGGGTCGGATCCCATTCCAGGCCGTCGGGGGAGGGCGCGGCGCCCCCGACGGCCTGCGCGGAGGATGTCCCGGGTCGTTCGAACCCGTCGCGTCGTCTCGAGACGCCGCTACCCGCGAGGCGACGTCCCTTGGGCGAATCGTTCGCGCGCTATTCGACGGAACGGCTGCCCACCCGTGCCATCGCACTCAAGGGGCCGGGACCGCGCTCTCGCGGCCCGTCGGAGCCACCACAGAGTTCTCGACCAGGACAGGCGCACGATGCGCGCGAGGCTCGTGGCTGCGCGCCGCGGGCGCTCAGGCCGGCAGGCGCTCGTAGATCGCGTGGACGTCCGCCCCGTGGAATCGTGCGACGTGATTGGTCGGCGGCAGCGCCTCCTCGTAGAAGAACTGCGGCAGCTCGTCGTCCCGCTCCGTGAAACCGGCCTGCCGGTTGAACTCGCGCTCGAGCCGGAGCGTCTCCCGGCCCAGGGCCTCGAAGAACTCCTTGGTCAGGCTCGTCCCGTGGGCCGCGTTGATGGTGGTCGCCAGGAACTCGGTGTTGGGGTTGGTCACGCTCTGGCCGAAGATGCAGAGCCCGAGCGAGTCGTTGGCGGCCACGCGCGTCTGCTGGAGGAGGCTCTGGCTCAGGAGCGTGTCGAGGTCCATCTCGCGCGTCTTCAGGCGCGGCAGGTTGCCGGCCGTGTGGTCGGCGCCCTGGGCGGTGACCATCATGGTGATGCCGGTGGCCTCCACGACCCGGGGGTCGTAGGCGCTGATGGCCTGGCGCTTGATGACGGGCGTCCGCCGCACGCCGTAGTGGGCCCCCACGCGCGCCGTGCCCTGGGCCCAGATGCGTCCCCGCTCCGTTCCGCGGGCGATCTCGCCGAGGGCGTCGGCCATGAACTTCGCGTCTCCGAAGGCGCCGAGGCCCGCCTCCATCAGGACGGCCAGCGTCGCGCCCGTTTCGATCGTGTCGACGCCCAGGTCGTTGCAGATGAAGTTGAGCTGGGCGAGGTCGTCGGGCTCGGTGAGACCGCAGTTCGAGCCGAGGAGCCCCAGGGTCTCGTACTCGACCGGCGAGACGACCTCCTTGCCGTTCGCGTCGTGGTACACGTTGCTGCACTGGATGACGCAGCCGGGCATGCACGCATGCGTCTGCTCGCCGCCGCGGGACGTGTTGAGGGGGCCGATGTAATCGGCGCCCAGCTTGAACTTCTCGCCGGCAGCGGTGTCCGCGAGCTGCCCGGCGCTGAAGTTCCGGACCGGCAGGCCGCCCATGTGATTCTGGACGTCGGCCATGCCCATGGTCCCGAGCTTCGCGTAGAAGTTCTCCACGATGCTGTCGGCCCGCAGCATCTTCGCGTAGTCCTTGATCGCGGCGGTGACCTTCCGGCTGTCATGGAACGGCGGGATGCGGTCGAGGTCGAGCACGATGGCCTTGACGCGCTTGACGCCCATCACTGCCCCGACGCCGCCGCGCGCCGCGAGGCGCGACGGACGGCGATCCTTGTCGCTGAAGGAGATGCCGGCGATCAGACCCCCGTACTCGCCCACCGGGCCGCACAGCCCGATGGAAACCTTCTTGCCGTAGCGGGCGTGCAGCATCTCGGCGGCCTGGAAGTTCCCCTTGCCGAGGTACGGCGCAGCGTCGTCGAAGTCGATGCCGCCGTCCTTCCGGAGGTGGAGGACTACCCAGTCAGACGCCGCCCCGGTGAGCGTGAAGCCGGAGATGCCGAGCTGACCCAGTCCGTAACTGAAGGTCCCGCCGCCGTTCGCCTCCTTGATGCCGCCCGTCAGCGGGCTCTTGCAGCCGACGCTGGTCCGGTTCGCGTTGGAGAACGACGTCCCCGCGAAGGGGCCCGCCGAGAAGATGAGCGGATTCGCGGGTGAGAGCGGGTCCATCGTCGCCGCGCCCCGCTCGAGGAGCGTCCGGGCGATGAGATAGCGGCCCGCTCTCACGATCTCCTCGCCGTGCAGCTCCCGCTTCGTGACGGTGCGACCGGTCAGGTCGATCTCGTAGGACGTGCGCATCGAAACCTCCTCATCACTCCCGCGGGTATGCGCCGGATCGCCCGTTGACGGTCGGCCGGCGGCTGTCGCGACCCCGAGCCCGCTGCCCGGGCACCATGCCACTCCCCGACATCGTACCAGGACGCGCCGGGACAGGCCCACCCCATCCGGGTCGCGCATGCCGCACCCATGACCCAGGCCCCCCGGGGACGCCGAGAGCGACGCCTTGCTCCGGACACCGGTCCGGCACGTGTGGCCCGCCCTGACCCGCGGGTGAGCTGTGGCGCATTCATGCGCCGGGTCCCGGGATGGCGCTCTGAGCGAAGCGCGGGGCCCGGGCGCGCGCCTCGGCCGCGGCAGGCCGCTCAGGGGGCGGCGGGATCGAGGAGCTTGTAGTAGAGCGCGGTCGCGTCGAGGGTGCCCGTCGCGCTCCGGGCGTAGTCGGGGATCGCGCCGGCGAACGTCCAGCCGACCGCCCGGTAGAGGACCTCCGAGGGATCGCCCTGCCGGGTGTCGAGGATCAAGGTCGTGCGCCCGAGCCGCCGGGCGTGGTCCTCCAGGGCGAGCATGAGCGCGCGACCCACCCCCCGCCGGCGCGCGTGGCGGTGGACCATGACCTTCGTCACCTCGGCCCGGTGCCCGGCATTCGAGCGCATGGCGAGCTCGAGCTGGGCCGAGCCCACGAGCCCCAGCTCGTCGTCGCGCGCGACGAGGACGACTCGCGAGCCCTCCCGGAGTCCCGCGGCGACCGTGGCCCAGTAGGATGCGGCCGCCGCGTCGCCCAGCGGGGGGAGGAACCCGACGGACGCGCCGCTCTCGACGGCGTCCCGGAGGAGCGCCACGAGGGCGGCGCGCTCGGCATCCACCTCCGCGACCGCCAGAGGCTCGATCGAGAGGCTCACGTCAGCCGGCCGCGCCCCAGGCCGGGACGCGCTCCTCGACCCGCTCCACCCAGCGTGGGACGCCGAGCGCGCGGAAGCGGCGGGCGGCCTCGGCGAGGTGGGCCGCCGTCGCGCTCGCGTCGCCCCGTGCGTGGGCGAGCCCGGCGAGGTCGAACCAGGTTCGGGCGATCTCGTACTCCGCTTCCACGGCCTCGAAGGCACCGAGCGCCTCGCGGAGATGGTCGTGAGCGTCGCCGAGCGCGCCCCGGGCCTGCGCGATGCGTCCGAGCGCGCGCTCCGCCCATCCGATACCCTGCGCCGAGCCGGTGGCCCGGGCGTGCTCGAGCCCCTGGCTGGCCAGCTCGAGCGCCGTCTCGAGCCGGTGGGCCTGCCGGTGCGCCTCGGCCAGGAACGCCGAGAACCAGGCTTGGGGGGAGCGGAAGCGGAACTGGTCGAGCAGGCGCAGCGCCTCTTCGAGCCGCGCCATGGCCGGGGCGAGGTCCCCCCGCTCGAGCCAGGCGAAGCCCAGCCAGCCGAGCGCCAGGGCGGTGTTCAGCGGATCGGGCGAGCGCGCCAGCGCGTCCTCGCAGCTGCGAATGCCCGCATCCAGGTCGCCCCGGAACACGTGCACCACGCCGCTGGCCCAGGCGGCCGAGCTCGCGATCTGCGGGTCGCCCACCTCGGTGCCGCGCGCCATGGCCTGGGCCTGCGCGGCCAGCGCCGCATCGAACTCGCCGAGAAGCGCGTGGTTCAGCCCGACCGCCCAGTACGCCGGGCCGATCCACCAGGACTCCCCAGCGCGATCGAGAAGGGCGACGGCCCGCCGGCCGTGCTCGAGGCCATCCCGGGGACGGCCCGACATGCCCTCGTGCTGCGCGAGGACGTAGTGGATCCGACCGCGCGTCGCGTCGTCCTCGCATCGCGTCGCTTCCGCCAGTCCCACCCCCAGGTGGTGCGACGCCTGCCGCTGGTCCCCGAGGAAGAGATAGCTCCGCCCGAGCAGGAGGTGATAGGGGCCGGCCAGGCGCGGGTCGCCCAGGTTCTCGAGCGAGGCCTGGTGGCGAAGCAGCAGGGAGACGATGTCCTGGAAGGCGCCGAGCGGCATCAGCGAGTAGGCCTGCACGAGGGCGAGCTCGAGGCGGCGCCGATCCTGCTCGGCGGGCGGCAGCCGGTCGACGTGGGCGCGCGCCTCCTCCAGGATCCGCACGGCCTCCGCATGAGCGTGGGCCCCGACGGCCTTGTCGGCCAGGCGCGTGAGGTAGAGCACGGCCTTGGGGGCCTCCTCCGTCCGGCCGTAGTGATACGCGAGGCGATCGTAGACCTCTCCCAGCCGGTCGGTGTAGACGGCTTCGAGCGCCCGGGCGATCGCGCCGTGGAGCACGCGGCGGCGGGCCGGCGGCAGGCTCTCGTAGGCCACGTCGCGCGTCAGGCTGTGGGTGAACGCGCAGAGCGGCTCGCCGCCCCCGGACTTCGCGTGGAGGAACTCGAGGCGCATGAGCTCCCGGAGGTGGGAATCGAGCTCTCCCTCCCACACGGCATGGAGGAGCGCGAGCGGCACTTCCTGTCCGACGACGGCCGCCGTCTGGAGCAGGCGGCGCGGCTCGTCGGGCAGGCGGTCGATCCGGGCGAGCAGTACCTCCTGGATGGTGTCGGGCACCGCGAGGCCCGGGGCGGACTCGACGGCCCCGTCGACCACCCGCGACAGCTCCTCCAGGAAGAAGGGGTTCCCCTCCGCCTTCTCGAGGATGACCTCGGCGACCCGGTCGGACACCGCGTCGGCGCGGCGAACCGAGCGCACGATGCTCAGGCTGTCCTCTCGCGAGAGCGGCGGGAGCGCGACCTGGGTGACGTACGAGCGATCCATCCAGGGCGCCCGGTAGCCCGGCCGATAGGTGACGATGCCCAGCGCCGGCAGCCCCGCCGCGCTGTCCATCAAGGTGGTGAAGCACTCCTCCGACGTGGAGTCGATCCAGTGGAGGTCCTCGACGACGAACAGGATCGGTCGCCGGCGCGCCCCGCTCAGGATGAGCTGGCGCAGCGCCTCGAAGGTCCGTGCCTTGACGGCTGAGGTCGTGAGCGCGGCGAGCGCCTCCGTGCCCTCCGAGATGCCGAACAGCCGGAAGACGTACGGGATCGCCCCGGCTGGCTCGATCCCGACTTCCTGGACCCCTGCCCGGATCTTGGCGGCAATGACGTCCGGGCTCTCGCCCTCGGCGATGCGGAAGTTGGACCGGAGGATGTCGAGAATCGGAAAGTACGGGATGGCGCTAGCGTAGGACTGGCACCGTCCCTCCAGGAACGTCACCCGTTGCTCGGGCTCGCCGAGCAGGCGGTCGCGAAACTCGTGGAGCAGGCGCGACTTCCCGATGCCGGCTTCGCCGAGCAGCCCGACGACCTGACCGTGGCCTCTGAGCGCGTCCTCGAGACGGCTCCACAAGAGCCCGAGCTCCCGGGCGCGGCCCACGAACATCGGGGAGCGCCGGCCGAGCCCCGAGCCCGGTCGCTCGGTCGCGACCAGTCGATGCACGGGCCCCGCCGCGCCGGCGCCGCCGACCGGGGCGAGGTCGAAGTGGCGCGCGAGGAAGGCCGCCGCTGCCTCCTCGACGAGGATCGCGCCTGGCTCGGCGAGTCCGAGGAGCGTGTCGAGCACCGTCCACGCCTCACGCTTGCCATCCAGGTCGACCTGGGCTCCGCCGCGGGAGGACCCGACGAGCACCCGCCGGACGGCGATTCCCGAGTGGACCCGGATGCCTCTCCCCTCGCCGCCGCTCGCCCGCTCCGCGGCCTTGTGCACCGCCGTCGCCGCCAGCGCGGCCCGTTGCGGGGCGTCCTCGATCGGCTCCAGCCCGAACGCCGCCACGATGCCCGTCGGGCTCATCTCCTCGATCCGTCCGCCGAACGTCTGGATCTTCTCGACCAGGGTCTCGAGCCCGCGGCTCGGACTGAACCCGGGATCGGCGTCGGCCGGCAGGACGAGCGCGCTCCGCAGGAACGCGAGCCGCCGGCCCTCCCATCGGACCGCCAGCGGTGCGATGGCCTCGACCGTGGCCGCCGTCGGCCCGGGCTCTCGGGGCGCGGCCGCCTCGCGCGGGACCGGGTCGCCGGGCGGGGCGGGCTGGTCGGGCCGGATCGTGCGGCTCCGTGCCGGTCGGGCCGGCTCCTCGCGTCCCAGGCCGTGCTTCACCATGCGGTACCGGAGGGTGTCCCGGGAGATTCCGAGCCGCGCGGCCGCCCGCGTGACGTTGCCCGCGGTCTGGCGCAGGGCCTCGACGAGATGCACCCGCTCCACGCTGCCCAGCGCCTCCGCGAGCGCGGGCGACTCCGGCGCCTTCGGCTCGGCCCGGGCGTCCGTCAGAGCTGGCGCCGCCGGCACGGTCGGCAGCCCGAGAAGCTCCGCGGTCACCACCGGCGCCTCGGAGAGGAGCGCGACGCGCTCCATCACGTTCGCCAGCTCCCGCACGTTCCCGGGCCACGGATAGGCGAGGAGTGCCGCCCGCGCGTCCGGCGTCAGACTCCGTGAGGGGAGTCGGTACTCCGCGCACGCCCGGCCGAGGAAGTGCGCTGCGAGAAGGAGCCCGTCCTCGCCTCGGTCGCGCAGCGGCGGGATGGTCAGCGTCACCACCGCGAGGCGGTGATAGAGGTCCTCGCGGAATCGTCGCGCCCGTGTCGCGCTCGCGAGATCCTCGTTGCTGGCCGTGACGATCCAGACGTCGACGGGCTCAGTCCGGGTGCTGCCAAGCCGCCGGACGGCACGGTCCTCGAGCGCCTTGAGGAGCTTGGCCTGGAGCGCCTCCGGCAGGAGGCCCACCTCGTCCAGGAAGATCGTCCCGTGGTTGGCGGTCTGGAAGAGGCCGGCCTTCGCATGGCGCGCGTCCGTGAAGGCGCCGCGCTCGTAGCCGAAGAGCTCGGCCTCGAGCAGGGTTTCGGGAATCGCCGCGCAGTTGACGTCGACGAAGGGCCCGGAGGCCCGGGGCCCGGCACGGTGGAGGGCGCGCGCGAGCAACCCCTTGCCCACGCCCGTCTCGCCCTGGATCAGGACGGGCGGCAACCGGCCACCAGCGGACTGCCGCTGGAGCAGCCGCGCTGCCTTCTCGCGGACCGCGACCATCCCCGGGCTCTCCCCGAGCAACTCGGCCAGGAGAGGCGGTGCCATGGGAGCGCTCATCCTACTCCGGTCGAGCGCCCAAGCTCAACAGGTGCCCTGGGTCACCGACGCGCGCCTCTCCAGTGACGCGGGGCGGTGGATTTTCCCCCACCGTTGCCGTGTCACCACCCGGTGGGTCACGTCCCTCTTCGACAGCGTGGTCGGTAAGTATCGGTCATGAATCAGTTTTCATTCGTGGCACCGAGGTTGCCCCACCTCAGACCAGCGGCGACGGCTCGAGCGCGTTGCCGCGGGAGGGCGGGAATGGCCGGAGGCGGTGTGGCGGTCGTGGGCGGGCCCGGGGTGGACACGACCCTGCCGGCGATGCCCTGGGGGAGGCTCCTCCTGGGTGGGTTCGGCTTCCTGGCGCTGACGGTGGGCGTGTTCTGGTGGCTGTTCGCCCGGGCCCCGGGCAACCACGCGGGGCCGGTCCTCGGAGATCTGCGCTGGGGCTACTTCGTCCTCCTGCTCCTGGCCCTGCCGGTCGAGAGCGTGACCTCGGCCGCGCGGATCTGGCTCATCTGCCGCGTGCTCCACCCGGGCGTCTCGTTCTGGACGTGCATCCAGTCCGAGCTCGCCAACATCGCGATCTCGATCCTCACGCCATCCCAGTCCGGCGGTGGCGCGGGCCAGGTCTACATGCTCACCCGCAGCGGGGTGAGCGTCGGCACCGGGCTCACCGCGACCCTCCTGTCGTTCATGGGGACCATGGTGGGACTCCTCCTGATGGGGCTCTACTCGCTCCTGGTCTCCGGGGCGGGGGCCAGCGGGTTCCTGTTCCTCGCCCCGGTGTGGACGCTGACGGCGATCGCCGCCGCGCTCCTCCTCGGGGCCACCTGGCCGGATCTCTGCCGCATCGCGCTGGCCGTGCTCTCGCGGGCGGTCTCGCGCGTGCTGCGCCGGCCGGGGGCCGTCATCGACTGGTGGCCGCCTGGAGCGGCCCGCTCAGCTCCCGCCGTCGACCGGATGGACGCCACGACGGCCCGACTGGTGGACCTTCTCTACACGTACCGCGAGGACGTCCGGCGCTTTCTTCGCCACGGCAAGGCGTGCTTCGTGGCGGTCTGCCTGCTCAGCCTGAGCTTTCTCCTGGCGCGGGCGCTCATGCCGTATCTCTGCGCGCGCTTCCTCGGAGTCGAGGGCGGGACCCTGCGCCAGATCGTGGAGGCGCAGATGGCCCTCATCTTCCTGGTCTTCTTCGCCCCGACCTCAGGGGGCGCGGGCATCGCCGAGGGAGCGTCGCTCTCGATCATGGCGGACATCGTGCCCCCCGGCATTGCGCCTCACTACAACCTGCTCTGGCGATTCGCGACGGCCTACCTCGCCGCCCTGGCGGGGTTCCTGTGTCTGGGCCGGGCCCTCGCTCGGGACGCGTCGAGGATCACGCCCCGTCAACCCGAGCCGCGGTGATCCCGCGCACGAACGGAGGGCTCGCGCCATGACCATCACCGACTTCGCCGTGCACCTGGTCCTGGGGACGATCCTCATCATCGGGGCCTACCAGTTCTACTTCTGGTGCCAGCGAAACCCCCTCAGGCCGGTTCGAGAGTTCCGGCTCTCTCTCGATGACCGCATCCCCTACTGGCCCGCATGGGTCTGGATCTACAGCTTCCTCTACTACCCGGCCATCCTCTACACGACCTGGGTGGTCGATTCGTCCCGCGAGTTCGTCTACCTCGCGGTGAGCTTTCTGGGGCTTCTCGCCATGCAGATGGCCTTCTTCCTCTTGTTCCCGGTCGCGACGCCCGAATCCTGGCGCGCCATCAACCGCCGACGGACGTGGTCGGAGCGGTTCCTCGCGTTCGTCCAGCGGTTCGACGCCCGGTCGAACAGCTTCCCGAGCATGCACACCTCCGTGGCGATGCTGACGGCCCTCTACCTCCAGCCACACTTCGGTACGTGGGTCTTCGGTTTTCCGACTCTGATCGGACTCTCGTGCCTGTTCACGAAGCAGCACTACCTGGTCGACCTGCCCGCGGGTGCCGCGCTCGGCTTGCTCGCGTATCGCTTCTTTGCCATCGCGTGAGCCATCGCGTGAGCCATCGCGTGAGAAGGAGCCAGCCATGACCCTGCGCGCGCGCATCGAAGGCCTGTTCGAGACGCAGGTGGCCGAGCTCTCCGCGTCCCGGGAGTTCCAGGCGCTGGAGAGCGGGAGCGCCACGCCGGCCGATTACGACCGGTTCCTCGGCGACGTCGTGCGGACGCACCTCCGGGCGACGGAGTTCGTCGCCTTCCTCTGCGCGCTGGCGCCGCCCGCGACGAGCGAGAGCCGTCTGCGGAACCTCCTCGAGGAGCTCCATCACCCCGGGCTCCTGCGGCAGCTGGCCGCGGGCGCGGGATTGGGCGACCGGCTGCCCGAGCTGGAGGCCCTGGCCGCCGCCGACGTCCGTCGCCTCGTCGTCGAGCCGGTGCTCTACCGGACGCTCGGCGAGGTGGGGCTCGCCGCGTTCTGCGAGGTGCTGGCCTTCGAGTACATGCTGGCGCGGCTGGCGGGGCGGATCGCGGCCTTCCTGGCGCTCCATCGCGGCCTCGGGGCGGTGGCGCTCCGCTGGTGGACCGAGCACGCCGACGTGGACGTCCAGCACGCCGCCGAGGGGCTCGCCGACCTCGAGACCTATGCCCGCTACTACGGACTGGCGGACGAGGACGGGCTGGCCATCGCCGAGCTGACCTTGCGCGAGAACGTATTCCTCCAGCGGTACTTCCGGGAAGGAACGCTCGCGGGAGCGCCGGCGGAGATCGAGGGCACGCCGTGCGGCTCGTGAGCGCGACGGTCTACGCCCTCAGGATTCCGTTCCTCACGTCGGTTCGCCACAGCCTCGCGGGCCGGACGTGGAGCGACTCCGTGGTCGTCCGCGTCCTGGATGCGGACGGCGTCGAGGGGTTCGGGGAGGCGGCTCCGCGGCCCTACGTCACCGGCGAGACGCCCGCCGACGTCGTCGAGCACCTGGCGCGGGTTCTCTGGCCCGCCGTCCGCAGGGCCACGCTGTCCGATCTCCTGAACCCCGCGGACCTCGAGGCCGTGGAGCGGCTCGTTCCCGACGGCGGACCGGCGGCGGGGCGCCATCACGCGGCGCGCGCGGCGCTGGAGCTGGCGCTCGTCGACTGGGCTCTCCGGCGCCGGGGCGCCTCGGCGGCGACCCTCCTTCCGCCGCTCCGCAGCCAGGTCGTCTACGGAGGGGTGATCACCGCGGAGTCGCCCGACCGAGCGGCCCGGCAGGCGCGCTGGGCGCGGCTGGCCGGCCTCCGACAGGTGAAGGTCAAGGTCGGGGTGGGTGACGACGTCGCCCGCGTCGAGGCGGTGCGGGACGTTCTGGGTCCCGACGTGACGATCAGAGCTGACGCCAACGGCGCCTGGACGCCCGCCGAGGCCCGGGCCGCGGTGACCCGACTCGCCCGGTGCGGGGTCGCCAGCGTCGAGCAGCCGATTCCACCCGGCTCCCCCGGGAGCTTGGCCCGCCTCCGGGCGGAGTGCCCGCTTCCGCTGGTGGCGGACGAGTCCGTGGTGACCCCGGCCGATCTGGAGGCCCTCATCGCGGCCGGCGCGGTGGACGCCGTCAACGTGCGCGTCTCGAAGTGCGGCGGCTTCGCGCGATCCGTGGCGATCGCCCGCCGCGCGGCGGCGGCCGGGCTCCAGGTCCAGGTGGGAAGCCACGTGGGCGAGACCGCCGTCCTCGCGGCGGCGGGCCGCCACCTCGCCGCCGGGCTCGAGACCCCGGTCTTCGTGGAAGGGTCGTACGGCACGCTCCTGCTCGTCGAGGACGTATCGGACGACGGTCTCCGGTTCGG
>JBGQGN010000077.1:0-10942 GCA_041497395.1 Methylomirabilia bacterium | reverse complement strand
CGGACGAGCAGGTCTGGCAGCCGCTCGAGCCCACGACGTGGGCGGGGCCGCTCTTCTGGACGGGCGCGGAGCTCTTGCGGAACAGCCGGCCGGAATGGGCGGTGACGTTCCCGCCGGCGACCGTGCGCTACCTCCGGATCCGGCCGGCGGCCCCCGCGCCCACCTGGGCGATCGCCGAGATCACCGCCTTCGAGTGAGCGGCGCCCGCCGGGTCACGTTGGCGGAGAGACCGGGCGCCCACGCCGCCACGCCAGCACCCCGGCGACGCCGAGGGCGGCGAGGGTGGCGATCGTGATCCCCAGCCCGACGAAGACGCTCGGCAGGCGATAGCGGAACTCCACCCGGTGGCGGCCCGGGGTGAGGAACACGGCGCGGAGCGCGTGGTCCGCGCGCGCGATCGACACGGGCTGACCGTTGTCCCATGCTCGCCACCGGCGGTCGAACGTATCACTCAGGACGAGCACGGCCGGCTCCGGCGCCTCGGTCTCCAGGAGGACGTGCTCGGGCGCATACGTGACGACGCGGACGGGCGGCAAGGGTGACCCGCCGATGTGCGGAGCCGGCGTGAAGCCCGGCGGCGAGGGGTCTGCCGTCAACACCTCCTCCGCGGGGTCGAGATCGCCGAGCTGGTCGAGGATCTGGGCGGCCGGCACCTGCCGCGCGCGTCGCACGAGGAAAGCGCGGGGAAGCGCGCGCACGTTCTCGTAGAGCCCCGCGGTGACCTGACGGAAGCGCTCGGGCTCCGGCCCGGGCGGCCATGCCAGGGTGCTGTCGACGGCGAAGCGTTCCAGCACGAGCACGGCCGGTCCCGGGCCTCCCTCCAGCAGGAGCTCGGAGGGCCGGAAGCCCCTGGGAAGGTCCACCGTCGCGCGGTAGGTGTGGCCCTGGTACCCCTCGGGGACGGACCACGAGCGCACCACCGCGGGCCTCCCGTGCCCGGCCTGCGCCCCCGGGCGGTCGAGCGACCACTCGCCGGTCTCGATGCCGGCGCGGAGTGGGATGGTGGCGACCGAGCCGTCCGCGCCGATCACGTGCACCGTGGCGACGACCTGACCTTGGCGGGCCTCGAGCCCATGGACGAGGTGGGAGTGGATCTCGACCTGTCGAGCCGTGCCGCCGGGTGGGAGCGGGAATCGGCGAAGGGCGCCGGGCCAGACGCGCAGGGGCCCTGCGGGTTTCGCGGGCGCCGGCGGCGGGCCGGCCCCAGCCGGCAGCACGTACCGGACATTGAGCAGATCCTGGAGCCGCGGGTGCTCGCGGCTGAGGGCGTACAGGTCGAGGAAGGCCGGGGGCGCGAAGGTGCTCTCGCCGTCGACGACGCCCCACCCGTACCGATAGATCGTCTGCGGATGAATGTGGTCGCTCCGGTGGAGCCGCAGGGGCTCGGTTGTTCGGCTGATCGCCTCCACCCACTCGCGCTCCCGCGGCGGCCGGATGTCCGGGTTCCGGGAAGTGTCCGTCACGGGATAGGAGCCGAAGAGGAGATCGGCCAGCAGGACGACGAGCGCGGCGGCGCGCAACGCGAGCGGGCTTGCCCGACCCGGCCACGACACGACGAGCGCAGCCCCGGCCAGCAGGATCACGAGCATCAGGTACTGGCTCGCGAAATTCTGGAAGTCGTCAGCATTCGGCCGAGCCTGGGCCCACACCAGGACCAGCATGAGGGGGACGACGCCGGCTCCGGCGCCGAGCGCCAGCCGGCCGACTCCTCGGGCGAGGGCGCTCGGTCGGGGACCGGTGACGAGCGCCTGCGCGCCGAGGCCGGCGAGGATCGCGACGGCGAAGCCCGCGAGGCCGACGAATCGCGCCGGAATCCGGAAGAGCGTGAGGCCGGGCAGCAGATCGTACGTGGGCCGGTAGAGGCCGTAGTGGTCACCGAAGGCCAGCAGGATGGCCACGAGGCCCAGCACCGCGTGAAAGCCCACCCGCCAGTCCCACCGCCGCATGAGGGCGTGAACGGCCAGGATCAGGGGGAGCACGCCGGGGTAGAGGTAGTACTCGGAGCCGCTGGTTCGCCAGCCGCCGACGGTGAACAGGCCCCAGGGCAGGAGCGCCTGGGCCAGATAGGCGGGGAGGAGCGAGCCCGTCGTCTTCCAGTCGTACCCGAGTCCGGCCCGGTGTGACGCGACCGCCACCTCCCAGGATGGGACGAGCTGAATGGCCGAGATCCCCAGCGCGACCGCCGGGACGAGCAGGAGGATCTTCGCGAGCCTCCGCCAGGGCTCCGCGGCGGCCGCGCGCCGCGCGACCAGCGTCAGACCGAGTGCAACGGTCGCCAGGACGACGTGATAGAAAAGCTGTGGATGTCCGGCGAGGAACGCCACACCGAGCGCCAGGCCGCCGAGCGCGCCCCAGCGGGGACGCTGGGTCGAATCCGCTCGCACGAGGCAGGCGAGGATCGCGGGGAGCCACGCCATCGTGTCGATCATCGTCCAGTGGGGGATGTGCGCGAGCATGAAGCCCGAGAACATGAACGCGATGCCGCCGAGGCTCGCGGCGAAACGCCCGAGACCGAGCTGCCGCGCGTACAGGTACGTGAAGCCGCCCGCCATTGCGTAGTGCAGGAGATGGTGATACGTCAGGACGAGGTGAGGGATGTGCTGCCCGCGCTCCAGGAGGCCCAGCACCAGCAGATTCAGCGGATAGAACAGGTGCAGGTGGGCCTGCAAGAACATCGGGTGGTGCGTACCGCCCCCGAGGAACGGCGAGCCCGTACCGAGCGTCGGGTCCCAGAGCGCCAGGATCCCGCGCTTGAGCTGATGGTAGAAGTAGGGCTCCACCGCGAGGCCGAAGTCGCCACCGAGGTGAAGCCTCGACCCCGCGAACGGCGTCACGATCGGCCAGAGCTTGACGGCGGCCAGCGCGGCGAGGCCCGCGATCGGCAGGACCTCACGCACCCACGGACGGTGCCCGCGCATAGTGATGGTGCCGTGCTCTCTCAATCGGCCCCGGTAGCCTAGCAGAAAGGCCATGGAGCCTCAACAGAACGCCGGAGGCGGCCGCGATGGGTCGGGGCTCTCGATCGTCGTGCCGGCCTACAACGAGGCCCGCCGTCTCCCGGGCACGTTGCCGCGGGTGATCGAGTACGCCAGCCGTCTCGACGAGCCCGTGGAGATCATCGTCGTGGACGACGGGAGCACCGACGGCACCGGCGACGTCGCGGCTTCGGTCGGGCAGGCGCGCGGCCTGGTCACGGTCCTCCGGAGCGACCGGAACCGTGGCAAGGGCGCGGCGGTGCGATGCGGTGTGCTGGCCGCGCGCTTCGGCCACGTGCTCTTCACGGACGTGGACCTGTCGACGCCCATCGAGGAGACGAGCAAGCTTCGCGCGGCGCTCGCCCGCGGGGCGGACGTGGCGATCGGGTCTCGGCGTCTCGCCGAGTCCGACGTCCAGATCCCCCAGCCCTGGTTGCGAGAGCTGGCCGGCCGCACCTTCAGCGGGCTCGTCTCGCTTCTGCTGCTTCCGGGGATCCGCGACAGCCAGTGCGGATTCAAGGCCTTCCGGCGGTCCACCGCGCGCGAGCTCTTCGGCCGGCAGCGCCTCGAGGGGTTCGGCTTCGACGCCGAGGTGCTGTGGCTCGCGCGACGGCTCGGATACCGGGTCGCCGAGGTTCCCATCATCTGGCGCGACGACCGCCGCAGCAACGTGCGGCTGGTCCGCGATTCGGGCGGGATGCTGCTCGACCTGGGTCGCATCCGCCTCAACGGCTGGACGGGGCGCTACGCACTGAAGCGGCCCCACTCGTCGCCGTCTCCGCGGTAGGGGCTGTGAGTCGCCCGGACCGGCTGGGCGGCGCGAATCCCCCGGCCGCGCCCGAGTCCGGGACGGCGTCCCCAGCGCTGCTGGTCGCGCTCGGAGTCGGGGTGATCGTCCGGCTCCTGCTGCTCCGGCTGCCGCGTCTCTGGTACGACGAGGCGACGTCGGGTCTGCTGGGCCTGTCGGTGCTCAGGGGCGAGCTGCCCGTCTACTTCTTCGGTCAGTCGTTCATGGGCGCGCTGGACGGCTACCTCGCCGCGCCGCTCTTCTGGCTGCTGGGCGTCTCCGCCCGGACACTCGAGCTGGTCCCCGTGCTCCTCGCGCTGGCCAGCGTCGGCCTGACCGTCCGCCTGGCGCACGATGCGTTCGGGCCGAGGGCGGCGCTGTTCACGGCGGTCCTGCTGGCGGTCCCGCCGGACTTCTTGCTGTTCTGGTCTCACGAGGCCCGCAACCACTATCCGCTCACGATCCTTCTGGGAACCCTCGCGCTCCTCCTCGCCCTGCGGGCGCCCACCGCGCGGGGCGGTCGGGCGACCGTCCTGTTCGCCCTGCTGGGCGGGAGCCTCGGGCTCGCCTTCTGGACCAACTTCCTCTCCCTCGTCTATTTCCCGGCGGTCGCGCTCTTGCTCCTGCGCCGGGGCTTCCGCCCGCTCGTCCCCCGCGTCCTCGCGGTACTGCCCGCGTTCGCGATCGGCAGCCTGCCGCACTGGCTGTACGGCGTGCCGCACGGAACGGCGATGCCGCCGCCGGGCCGGCCGGTGGGACTCGGGACCGTCCTGGCCCATCTCCGCTTCTTCGGAAGGACGGCGTGGCCGATCGTGGCCGGCGTGCCGCAGAACCTCCGGGACGCCGCGCTGGGCGTCGGGCTCGCACTCGTGCTAGGCGCGCTGTACCTGGTCGCGGCGCTCGCGGCCCTCCGCGCCGTCCGCCGTGCCGCCGCGCCCGGGGGAGCGGCGGGTCTGGCCCTCGTCGTCCTCGCGTGCACCAACGTGGGCATCGCGGTGGTGACGCAGTATGGACGCGGCCTCGACGACAACGATCCGCACTACCTCCTGCCGCTCTACACGGCGCTGCCGCCGCTCCTCGGGTGGTTCCTGGCCGGAGTGTCGGATCGACGGCGCGCGCGCATCCTGACGGCGGCACTCGTCCTGCTCAACGCGACCGGTGCCCTCGACGGAAGCTTCGGGAACCTCCATCCGGCCATCGCGGCGGCCGAGCGAGCCGGGCTCGCGGCGCAGCTCGCGACCCTCGAGGGCCTCGAGCGTGCCGGGCTTCACCGGCTCTACGATTCCGACGCCACGGGACGTGTGTTCACGGTCCTGTCGGCGGGCCGGACGATCGTCTCGAATCCCTACGAGGAGATTCGACCCGGCTTTGCGCGCGCCGTCGATGGCGCTCCGGTCGCGGCCTGGTGGATGCCGCGGCGTGCGCCGGTGCTCGAAGCGCACTTCGCCGCGCTGGGCCTCCGCTTCGCGTTCCGCCGTGTGGGCCCGCTCGGCGGCGTGTACGACGGGTTCGCGCTGGTCGCCCCGCCGGTCCGCGAGGTGGCGGCGAGGGCGTTCCGGGTCACCGCCAGCGATGGGTCCGGCGACACCGGCCGCATGACGGACCGCATCGGCGCGACGCTCTGGAGCACCGGCCATCCCCAGCGGGGCGACGAGTGGATCCAGGTGGACCTGGGCGCTGTCGTGCCCGTCGCCCTCGTCCGGTGGCTGCCGGGCACGTACCAGGAGGTGCCCCGGGGCCTCCGGCTCGAGGGGTCCCTGGACGGGTCCGCTTGGCGCCCGCTGGTGGATCTGCCCGAGTACAGCGGACCGCTCTACGCGTCGGCGGGGCGGCCCATCCAGCGCGTCCGAAGCGGCCGGGTGGAGCTTCGGGTGGAGCCGGCTCCGGCTCGCCATCTCCGCATCACGCAGACGGGGCGCGGCGCGCTGTGGGCGTGGACGATCCGGGAGCTGTACGTGTACGCGGCGACCGGAGGCGCCGCGGCCCCGGCGGTTGACGCGGACGGTGCGGCGCTGGCGCGCGCCGTGAGGGCCGAGGGAGTGCGGCGACTCTACGCCGACCACGGCTGGGCGAGCCGCGTCGCCCTTGCCGATCCCGCGATCCGGGTTCCACCCGCCAACCTCCAGCTGGACGACTACGGTTTCAAGGGATCGGCCACGATGCTGCTCCCGCCCTTTCACTGGGAGGCTGGGACCGGAGTCCTGCTGGAGCCCGCCGATGCCGAGGCCTTCGCCGAGGCGGCCCGCGCGGGCGGGTTGGCGTTCGCCGAGCGGATTCTCGACGGGCTCTCGCTCTTCGTTCATGTCCCGGCCCCCACGCCCGGGCCGCTCCTCGCGGCGAGCGCGCTCGGCGTGACCGCCGCGCGGCAGCCGAAGCGCGCGGGCCTCGCGGTCGACGGGGATCCCGCGACGCGGTGGGCCACGGCGGGCCCGCGCGCGGCCGGCGACTGGTTCCGCGTGGACCTCCCGGCGGCCCGATCGCTTCGCGGCGTGCGGCTCTCCGCGGACAACCCCGCCGACCTGCCGCCGGAGCTGGTCGTGGAGGGCTCGCGCGACGGCGTGCGCTGGGAGCGCCTCGCCGCGACGCGGCGGCCGGAGCCCCGGTATCGATGGGGCGGCTTCGGCGTCCTCGACGACGGTGCCATCGCCCTCCGGCTCGAGTTCCCGCCGGTCACCGTGAGGGCACTCCGCCTGGTGCTGCCGGCGGGCGACCCGGTGTTCGACTGGTCGATCAACGAGCTCGCCGTCTACGGCGGCGAGTGAAGCGCGCCGCCGCGCCTCCATCCCAGCAACTGCCTGGGGTCGCGAATCGGCCATCGGCGCGCACTCGGCACGCCGCGCCGGCCGGCCGTCGTCGTGGCGCCTGCCGGCGGGCCCCTGCTATACTCGGCGCATGCGCGCGCTCGTCACCGGCGGCACCGGGTTCACCGGCAGCCATCTAGTCCGGCGCCTGCTGGCGCGGGGCGATCAGGTGCGCGTCCTCGACGCCGCCCCCGGACTGTTCCACGACGAGCTCCAGCGTCTCGGCACGGAGATCACGCTCGGCAGCGTGACGGACAAGACGCTCGTCGACCGGCTGGTCGCCGGGACCGACGTCGTCTTCCACCTCGCGGCCGCCTTCCGGAAGATCAACCTGCCGAAGCAAGAGTACTGGGAGGTCAACTGCCATGGCACGCGCTACGTGGCCGAGGCGTGCCTCCGGCACCAGGTGCGCCGGCTCGTGTACTGCTCGACCCAGGGCGTGCACGGACACGTCGCCCACCCGCCCGGCGACGAGACCTCGCCGATCGCCCCGGAGGACTACTATCAGCAGACGAAGTACGAGGGGGAGCAGGCGCTCTGGGAGGTCGCCCGCGGCGGCCTCGAGGCGAGCGTGGTCCGCCCGATGGGCATCTACGGTCCCGGCGACCCGGGCCGCTTCCTCATGCTCTACCGCGCCGTCCGGCGGGGGCGCTTCCTCATGTTCGGCGACGGTGAGACCTTCTATCATCCCTGCTACATCGACAACCTCGTCGACGCGTTCGAGCTGGCCGCGGAGCACCCCAAGGCCGTGGGCGAGACGTACCTGATCGGCGACGACCGCTACGTGTCGCTCAACGAGCTCGTGCGGACGGTGGGCGAGAGTCTCGGCCAGCCGGTGCGGATCGTCCATCTCCCGTTCGCGCCGCTGTGGGCCGCCTCCGCGCTCTGCGAGGCGGTGCTCATGCCGCTCGGCGTCGAGCCGCCCCTGTTCCGGCGGCGGGCCGACTGGTTCCGCCAGACGCGCGCGTTCACCATCGACAAGGCGGTGCGGGAGCTCGGCTTCGTCGCCCGCGTGCCGCTCGCGGAGGGCCTCCGGCGCACGGCGGCCTGGTATCGCGAGCACGGCTACCTCCGCTAGCCATGTGCGGCATCGCCGGCGTCTTCGAGTTCCGCCCGGGGCAGACGCCCCAGCCCCACGTTCTCGAGGCCATGGGGAAGGTGATCGAGCACCGCGGCCCCGACCAGGGCGCCGTCTTCCAGGATGGCCCCATCGGGCTCGTCGCGCGGCGCCTCCGGATCATCGACCTGTCCCCCGCCGGCTCCCAGCCCATCCCGAACGAGGACGGCACGATCCAGCTCGTCTACAACGGCGAGATGTTCAACCACGAGGGGCTTCGCCGGGAGCTCCAGGCGCTCGGGCATCGCTTCCGGGGGCGCTGCGACTCGGAGGTCGTCGTCCACGCCTACGAGGCGTGGGGTCCGCGCTGCGTGGAGCGCTTCCGCGGGTTCTTCGCGTTCGCGCTCTGGGACAGCGTCCGCGGGGAGCTCCTGCTGGCGCGCGACCGGATCGGGATCAAGCCGCTCTACTACGCGTGGTCCGGGGACCGCCTGGTCTTCGGCTCGGAGATCAAGGCGATCCTCGAGCACCCGGACGTCCCCCGGGCCATGGACCTCCAGTCGATGTACCACTACCTGGGCTACGAGTTCGTGCCCGGGCCGGCCACCATGTTCCAGGGGATCCGGAAGCTCCCGCCGGGCACCATCGCGCGAGTCCGCGGCGGCCGCCTCGAGATCGAGCCCTACTGGGAGCTCCGGTTCGAGGACGCGCCCGACGACGCGGCGACCCTGGCCCGGCGGGTCCGCGAGACCCTCCGGGACTCCGTGCACGCGTGGATGATGTCGGACGTCCCGGAGGGCGTGTTCCTCTCGGGCGGGCTCGACTCGACGGCGGTCCTGGCGTTCACGCGCGAGGCCACGACCGGGCCGCTCCCCACCTTCACGCTCGGCTACGACGATCCCTCGTTCAGCGAGTGGGAGTACGCGCGCGAGGCCGCGCGCTACTACGGGACCGAGCACCGCGAGATCCGCGTCCCCCCGATCACGCCCGACGTGATCGAGCAGACCGTCTGGCACCTCGACGAGCCGATGACGGACCTCTCGGCCGTGCCGCTGTTCCTCCTGTGCCGGGAGGCGCGGCGGGACGTCACCGTCTGCATGTCGGGCGAGGGCGGGGACGAGGTCTTCGTCGGCTACGACCGGTTCGTCGCCTCGAAGGCCGAGCGATTCTACCGGATGCTGCCGCGCGCTCTCCGGCGCGGCGTGATCGAGCCCCTGGTCACGCGGCTCCCGGATCAGGAGCAGAAGAAGGGGCCGGTCGTCGTCCTCCGGCGGTTCATCGAAGGGGCCCGCCTCCATCCGGACGGCCTCCACATGCGCTGGCAGTACTTCGGCTCGGATGCCCTCGACGCGCGTCTCTTCCGGGAGACCGTGCTTCGCTCGGTCGACCGGGACCGCTTCGCGCCGATCCGCCAGGCGGCCGAGCGCTGCAACTCGCGCCGGCAGCTCGACCGCGAGATCTTCGTGGACACCCGGTTCACGATGCCGGATTCGGTGCTGATGAAGGTCGACAAGATGTCGATGGCGCACGCGCTCGAGATCCGGGTGCCGCTGCTGGACCACCACCTGATCGAGCTGGCCGCCTCGATCCCGCCGCGTCTGAAGTTTCCGGGGTTCCGGACCCGCGCGATCTACCGGCGAGCGCTCGAGGGCGTGCTGCCCCCGAAGATCCTCGGGCGCGGCAAGCAGGGCTACAGCCTCCCGCTCAAGCAGTGGCTCCGGAACGAGCTCCGCGACTACATGGTGCAGTTGCTCCGGGGATCCGAGGTGGTACGCGCGCACCTGGACCCGTCGGGTGTCGAGGCGCTCATCGGCGAGCACCTCGCTCGCCGCGCGAACCACAACCATACCCTCTGGGCCCTCATCAACCTGACGCTGTGGCACCGTCGGTTCATTGAGGGAGCCTGAGCGCCCGCGCCGGGAGGGCGGCCGCCGCGGGCTTCGCCTCCGGATCGCGGTCAGTCTCGCCCTTCTTTTCCTGCTCGTCCTCTTCGTCGACTGGGGCCGCCTGGGCGCGCGCCTCGGCGCCGCGGATCCCCTCCTCATGCTAGGCATCGTGGCGCTGGCGACGGCGGACCGGTTCCTCATGGCGTGGAAGTGGTGGCTCCTCGTGCGGAGCCGGGACGCGACCCTCGGGCTCTGGGCAGCGGTGCGCGCCTATTACCTGGCGTCGTTCGCGGGGTACTTCCTTCCCATGACGGTGGGTGCCGACGCGGTCCGGGTCGGGGCCCTCAGCGGCACGAGCCGCCCGGCGGTGCTGGTGGCGTCGGTGGTGCTCGAGCGATTGATCGGCGCGCTCGCCCAGGCCGTGCTGGCCGTGCTGTCGGTGGCGACCTTGGTGACGCTCGGCCTCGGGGCCCGGGTGGGACCGGCCGAGCGCTGGGGCCTGGGCGCGGCCGTCGCGCTCGCGTTCGGCGCATTCCCGTTCTCGTTCCCGGCGGCGCGGTGGGTCGCCGGGCGCCTCGGCTCGGGTGGAGGGTGGCGGAGGGCGCTTCGCGCGCTGGCCGAGCAGTACGCGGGGTACGGGGCGTCGACGGGCCTACTGTGCGCGTTCTTCGCGCTGACGCTCCTCGAGGGCGGGTTTCCGGTCTCGATCCACTACGTGGCGGGGCGGTCGCTCGGTCTCGATCCGGGCTGGAGCTTCTACATCGCCACGGTGCCGCTCGTCTACCTGGTGGCGCGGCTGCCGGTGAGCTTGGGGGGGCTCGGATTCCTGGAGCTGTCGTTCGTGTCGCTGGCCGGCCTGCTCGGGGTCGGGTGGACGGACGCCTTCGCCATCACGGGCCTCGCGACCGCGCTGTATCTGGTGGCGCTCGTCCCCGGCGCGGTGCTCTACCTCATCCCGGCGCCGGCCTCCATCCGGTCCACGCCCCGGGAGCGGCTGCCGTGAGTGTCGAGACCGGAGGCCGTCCGATCAGCCCCGGTGCGCGGGGCGAGGGCGGCCCGCCGAGCCCGAGCGACCGGCTGGCGGACGTTCCGGGGACGCTGTTCGACCCGCGGCGGTCGAAGGCCGAGCGATATGCCGACCTCGTCGTCGGCGAGCGGGGGTGGTGGCCACTCCTCCGCTACGAGCTCGTCATGCTCTTCGCCTCCTGGGTTCCGGGTGCCCTCGGCCTGGTGCTACGCGGCTGGCTCTATCCGTGGCTGCTCGGCGCGTGCGGCCGGAACGTCAGCTTCGGGACGGGTGTCGTGCTGCGGCACCCCGGGAAGATCCGGATCGGCAACGACGTCGCCATCGACGACGGATGCGTGCTGGACGCCAAGGGATCGGCAAACCGCGGCATCGAGATCGGCTCCCGGGTGTTCCTCGGCCGGCACACCCT
>JBGQGN010000076.1:0-10954 GCA_041497395.1 Methylomirabilia bacterium | reverse complement strand
GCCAGCAATATGGAGTCATCATCGCGTTCCGTTAGACCCTGACGAGCAGGGCTCTATTCGGCGGGTGGAGTCTACCTCCCACCCCGGGGTCGGGACAATAAGGCCCCCCGGCCATCGGAGGGGCGCCGGACACCTGGCAACAGTTGAGCCGGCCCACCCCCCCGTGGGACGATAGGGCGGTTCGACGATTCCCGAGAGGGTGTGTCATGAGCGAGTACAGCGCCTGGTTCGAGTGCGTCAACGGTTGCCCCGGCCGGTACAGCCTGCTGGAGATCATCTACCGCTGCCCCACGTGTAACGACCTCCTCGACGTGGTCCATGACCTCGAGCCCCTCCGGCGCCGGTCGGCCGCGGCCTGGATGCAGCTCTTCGACGACCGCTACCGACGGAACATGTTCCCCTACGGGTCCGGCGTGTGGGGCAAGAAGGAGTGGGTGGTCCCCTTCATCGACAACGAGAGCATCGTCTCGACCTACGAGGGAGGCACGAACCTCCTGTGGGCGGACCGCTACGGCAAGATGCTCGGGGTCGAGGACCTCTGGGTCAAGCAGTGCGGCAACTCCCACACCGGGTCCTTCAAGGACCTCGGGATGACCGTGCTGGTCTCGGTGGTCAAGCAGATGATCAAGGAGGGGAACTCGATCACCGCCATCGCCTGCGCGTCCACCGGGGACACCTCGGCCGCGCTGGCGAACTACTGCGCCGCAGCCGGGATCCCCGCCGTGGTCCTACTGCCCCGCAACAGGGTCTCGCCCGCGCAGCTCGTGCAGCCGCTGGCGAACGGGGCGCTCGTCCTCGCGCTGGACACGGACTTCGACGGGTGCATGGCGCTGGTCCAGGAGATCACCAAGGAGCGCACCATCTACCTCGCCAACTCGATGAACAGCCTCCGCATCGAGGGCCAGAAGACCGTCTCCATCGAGCTCGTGCAGCAATTCGACTGGGAGGTTCCGGACTGGATCGTCATCCCGGGCGGCAATCTCGGGAACACGAGCGCGCTCGGCAAGGGCTTCCTCATGATGAAGGCGCTCGGGCTCATCCAGAAGCTCCCCCGCATCGCGGTGGCCCAGGCCGAGAACGCCAATCCCCTCTACCTCTCGTCCCTGACGGGCTTCGAGACGTTCCGCCCGGTGCAGGCCGAGAAGACGCTCGCCAGCGCGATCCAGATCGGCAACCCCGTCAGCTACAAGCGCGCCGTCAAGGTGCTGCGCCAGTTCAACGGGGTCGTCGAGCAGGCCAGCGAGTCCGAGCTCGCCGACGAGGCGGCCCGCGCCGACCGGACCGGGATGTTCAACTGCCCGCACACCGGCGTCGCCCTGGCCGCCCTCCGGAAGCTGGTGGAGCGGAAGGTCATCCGCTCGAATGAGCGCGTGGTCGTGATCTCCACCGCCCACGGGCTGAAGTTCGCTGAGCAGAAGACAGCCTACCACCTGGGGCTGATTCCGGGGCTCCCGTCCACGCACGCCAACCGGCCGCTCGAGATCGGCCCCGACGCCAGGCTCGTGCACGATGCGATCCGCCGGCACGCGGACAAGATGCGGCTCATGGAGGCCTGATTTGGCCAGCTCGCGACAGCGTCGGGATCCCGCTCCGCCGCCTTCACCAGCGTTGGCCCCTGCGCCGGCGCCCCCGGCCGCCGCCGCGCCCGTCCGCGAGCCGGGCCCGAGCACCCAGGCGGTCCACGGCGGCGAGCCGCGCCAGAAGCTCGCCAGCGCGCTGACGGCGCCGATCGTCCAGACCGCGACGTACGCGTTCCGGGACAGCCAGGAGATCGCGGACCACTTCGAGGGCCGCGTCGAGCGTGACGAGTACGGCCGGTACGGCAACCCCACCCAGCGCGTGGCGGAGCGGAAGCTCGCGGCCCTGGAAGGCGCCGAGGAGGGCCTCCTGTTCTCGAGCGGCATGGCCGCCATCACCACGACGCTCTTCGCGATGCTTTCCAAGGGCGCCCACGTCGTCGTGACCGACGACGCGTACCGGCGAACCCGGCAGTTCCTCAACCAGGTGCTGCGCCGGTATGGCGTCGAGGTCACCACGGTGCCCGCAGGTGACTACGAGCGGATGGAAGAGGCGATCCGGCGGACGACGCGCCTCGTCTTCAGCGAGTCGCCGACGAACCCCTACAACCGCGTCGTCGACCTCGAGCGGCTCACCGAGATCGGGCGCCGCCACCGTGTGAAGACGGTCATCGACTCCACCTTCGCGACGCCGATCAACCAGCGGCCGCTCGCCTTCGGGGTCGACCTCGTCATCCACTCCGCGACCAAGTACCTCGGCGGCCACAACGACCTGATGGCCGGCATCGTCCTGGGGAGCCGCAGCCTGGTGGGGGCGATCCGCGACCTCCACTCGGTGACCGGCGCCGTCCCCGACCCCCTCGGGACCTACCTGCTCATCCGGGGCATCAAGACCCTCGCGCTCCGCGTGGCGCGCCAGAACGAGAACGCGCAGCGGGTGGCCGACTTCCTCGAGGCCCACCCGAAGATCGAGCGCGTGCACTACCCCGGGCTCAAGAGCCACCCCGAGCACGACCTCGCGCGGCGTCAGATGAAGGGCTTCGGGGGCGTCGTCTCCTTCGAGGTGCGGGGCGACCTCGCCGCCGCGTCCCGCCTGGTGGACGCCTGCCGGATCCCGCGGATCGCCCCGTCGCTCGGCGGCGTCGAGAGCCTGATCGAGCAGCCCGCGCTGATGAGCTTCTACGAGCTGACCACCGAGGAGCGGCTCCAGATCGGGATCCGGGACTCGCTGGTGCGCTACGCGGTGGGGGTCGAGGACGCCGACGACCTCGTCGCGGACCTCGGCCAGGCCCTGGACCGGGTGTAGGCGATGCATCCCATCGAGTCGTGCCCGGGCTACGCCGCGCGGCCCGCGGGCCGCGCCGTCTACGAGAACGGGCCGCACGCCTTCAAGGTCTACCTCATCGACATCACGGGCCGGCAGCACCCCGAGCGCTACGAGTGGGACCGGTGCGGTCGCGAACGGGACTCCGTCCTCGTTGGGCTCAAGCGAGCCGGCGTCGAGGGCGTCGGGTTCGTCTGCGCGTTCCCCCACATCGCGAAGGCGTTCCGGTTCGGGCCGGAGAGCGAGACCGTGCTCCACGTCCGCGCGTTCCGGCCAGTCGACTTCACGGAGCTCGACCTCGGCCGCTCGGACGGGTACGTGGAGTATGCGTGCCTGGCCGAGTCGGTCATCGCGGACGCGGAGTATCGGCTCTGGGCCGAGGCGCGAACGGTGGAGGAGTACCTCGAACGGTGGGTGGACTGGCAGCCCGTCGCCGTCGCCGATGAAGGCAAGCTCGGCCGACACTATCGCCGCCCGGGCATCTGAGCCCGCCGCCGCCTCTGTTCCCTGGCGCCTCCGGCCTTCCCGACCTGTCGGGCGCCGCACGACGTCCCTCGGCGGCGCCGCAGGCGCCACGGCCGGGTGCCGCTTCGCACCCGTGCGATACTGGCGGAAGGATGCGTCGTCGGCTGATCGTCGCCGGCCTCGCCATCGCCGCACTCGTCGGTGTCGCGCTGGCCCTGCCGCGAGTGAGTCCGCACGTGCCGCACTCGCTGGCCACGGTGGCCAACCTGCCGGAGCGGCTCCTGGCCGGCGTGTTTCCGCCCCGCGTGCCCCGCAAGGTCCGGCTGGCCGATCTGACCCAAGCGGAGCGCGGCGCGGTCGACACGCTCGCGCGCCAGGTCGGCGGCCTGGTAGTGTGGTCCTCGAACCGGACCGGCAACCACGAGCTCTACCTCCTGGATCTTCGGACCCGGGCCGTGCGGCGGCTCACGAACACGCCGCAGGTGGAGTTCTTCTCGCGGTTCTCGCCGGACGGGCGGCGGATCCTCTTCACGCGGAGCCAGCGGGACTACGTGACCCCGCGTGACCCCACCGCCTGGGACGTGTACGTCATCAACGTGGACGGCTCCGGCGAGCGGCTGCTCGCCCGGAACGGATACTCGCCCCAGTGGGCCCCCGGCGGGGATGCGATCATCTTCCTGCGAGGCGCCCAGGTGATCCGGCTCGATCTCGACGGCGGGGGCGCGGGCCGCGAGTCCGTCCTCCTGGACGGCCCGACGACGGAGGGCATCGCGGGCGGCATGGAGACCCCGGAGCTCTCCCCCGACGGCGCGCGGCTGGCCGTGACCGTCCGCAGCCGCCAGTACGGCGGCGTGGCGGTCGTCGACCTCGCCACGCGGGCCGTCACCCGTCTGTCCCCGGGCCAGGCCTGCCAGATCACCTGGATGCCGGGATCGGACGCGCTCCTGTGGATGGAAGCCCAGGGGAACGGCGGCACCCAGATCGTGACCGGAGGTCCCGGCCGTCCGCGCGGCGTGTTCATGGATCTCCCGGGCGCCTACAGCCATGAGTACTTCCCGAGGGTCTCGAACGATGGACGCTGGCTCGTCTGGGGCGCGGCCGCGAGCGGGCACGAGCACGATCGCGCCGACTATGAGATCTTCGTCTGGCAGATAGGCCGCCCGGTGAGCGAGGCCGTCCGCCTGACTCATCATCCAGGGAACGACCAGTGGCCGGACATCTACGTGCCCCGGTAGGCGCGGCGCCTCCTCCCGGCGCGGGACCGGCGGCGCGCACGCCCTCGCAGACCGCCCGCGAGTACCTGCTCGCCGCGACGGCCTCCGGCCTCGCCTGGCTTCTGTCCTACCCCCTCGAGCCGTACGTTGACCGGGGCGATTTCCCGCTCTATCTCGGCGCAGTCATGCTCAGCGCATGGTACGGAGGGCTCGGGCCCGGGCTCCTGACCGCCCTCGTAGGGGCGTTCGTCGGGGTGAGGGCGCTCGTGGGGGCGGGAGCCGAGAGCGCCCCGCTGAGCGCGGCGGTCGTCACTCGTCTCGGGGTCTTCGCGCTGGAGGCGCTGGTCATCTGCACCGTGTGCGGCGTTCTCCGCCGCACGGAGTCGCGCGCGCAGACCCTGGCCGCCAGCGAGCAGGGGGCGCGCCGGGCGCTCGAGGCGGCAGCGCACCAGATCCGGGCCGTGCAGCGCGTGACGGACACGGCCCTCACGCACCTGCGGCTGGACGACCTCCTCCCGGAGCTCCTCGGACGGGTCCGGGAGGCCACGGCCGCCGACACGGTGGTCATCCTCCTGCTCAACGACGAGGGGACGGTGCTGGCCGTGCGCGCGGCGCACGGCCTCGAGGAGGAAGTGACGCTCGACATGCGGATCCCGTTCGGACGCGGGATCGCGGGCACGATCGCGGGACGGGGCGCCACGATGGTCATCGAGGACGTCAGCCAGGCGGAGGTGGTGAGCCCGATCCTCCGGGCCAAGGGACTCCACACCCTTCTCGGTACCCCGCTGGTGCTCGACGGCCGCGGGATCGGCGTCGTCCACGTCGGCAGCCTGTCCCCGCGCCGCTTCACTCCGGACGACGCCCGCCTCCTCGAGCTCGTGGCGGACCGGATCGCGACCGCCATCGGCCGGGCGCGGCTCTTCGGAGCCGAGCAGCGCGCGCGGCACGACGCGGAGACGGCGGAGGGGCGGTTCCGCCTGCTCGTCGACGGCGTGCGTGACTACGCCTTCTACATGCTCGACCGCGCCGGGCGGGTCGAGAGCTGGAACGCCGGCGCCGAGCGCCTCGAGGGCTACACCGCAGACGAGATCGTCGGCCAGCACGTGGCACGCTTCTACCTCCCCGAGGAAGCCCGTCAGGGCGGCCCCGCGCGCACCCTCGAGCGGGCGGCGGCGGAGGGTCGCGCGGTCGAAGAGGGCTGGCGCGTGCGCAAGGACGGGGGCCGGTTCTGGGCGGAGGGCCTCACCACGGCCGTTCGCGACCCGGAGGGCCGGTTCGTGGGGTACTCCGTCGTGACCCACGACGTCACCGAGCGCCGCCGTCATGCCGAGGTCCGCGCGCGCCTGCTCGAACAGGTGACCGCCGCGCAGGAGGAGGAGCAGCGCCGCCTCGCGCGCGAGCTCCACGACGAGACGGGCCAGTCGCTGACCTCGCTCCTGGTGGGCCTCCGCACTCTCGCGGAAGCGCCGAGTCTCGCCGCCGTGCGCGAGCAGGCGGCCGAGCTGCGCCGGGTGACGGCCCGGACCCTCGACGAGGTTCGTCGCCTCGCGCGCGGATTGCGGCCTGGCGTTCTCGACGAGCTCGGGCTCGTCCCCGCCATCGACCAGCTGGCGTTCGACCACGCGCAGATGCGCAGCATCGCCGTCGAGGTGAGCGCGGTGGGCTTTGGCCTGGAGCGGCTGCCGCCCACCGTCGAGGCTGCCCTCTATCGCATCATCCAGGAGGCCCTGACGAACGCGGTGAAGCACTCGGGCGCCCGGACCGCGAACGTGGTGCTCCAGCGTCGCCGGGAGATGGTCCAGGCCATCGTGTCGGACGACGGCTGCGGATTCGACGTCGAGGGGACACTTCGCACACCCGCCGCCCGAGCGCACCTGGGGCTTCACGGGATGCGGGAGCGCGCGGCACTCCTTGACGGAACGGTCACGATCGAGTCGACTCCTGGTGAGGGCACCACGATCTACGCCCGGGTGCCGATCTTTGGAGGCTCTGATGGGAAGGATTCGGATCCTCATCGCGGATGACCACGCCGTCCTCCGGGCGGGGCTGCGCATGCTCATCGGCAGCCAGCGGGACCTGGAGGTGGTCGGCGAGGCGAGCGACGGCGACGAGGCCGTGCGAAAGGCGGCGGCGCTCCGGCCCGACGTGGCGCTCGTGGACATCAGCATGCCCGGATCCAGCGGCATCAAGGCGATCGAGCGCATCCGCGAGGCGGCCCCGGCCACCCGCGTGCTCGTCCTCACGATGCACGACATGCCGGCCTACCTTCGCGCGGCGCTCGCCGCCGGGGCGTCGGGATACGTCGTCAAGCGCTCTGCGGACTCGGCGCTTCTCGCCGCCATCCGTGACGTGTACCGCGGGCGGACGGCACTGGATCCCGCGCTCGCGGCGAGCGTTGTGCAGAGCGGGCTACGCCGGCGAGGCGCGACCGGCACCAGCCCCGCGACGCCCCTGAGCCAGCGGGAGCGGGAGGTCCTGGAGCTGGTGGCCCAGGGCTACACGAACCAGCAGATCGCGGATCACCTGGGGCTCTCGGTCAAGACCGTCGAGACCTACCGGGCGCGCCTCGTGGAGAAGCTCGGGCTCCAGAGCCGCGCCGAGCTCGTGCGGTACGCGCTGGACAGCGGCCTCTTCGGCGGCGAGGCAGGCTCGACCCCCTAGAGTCCCGCAAGGCTTTCCCCGACATCGAACGGGGTTTCCCGGCTTTCGACGCCCCACCCCCGCCTTCTATCATTTGCGCGCCATGCGGAGCCTCTCGCTCGGCGGCGCGGTTGCGTCGAAACCCCTGGGCCGGGCGGCCGCCACCCGACAGCGGGTGCTCGATCTCCCCCGCATCGAGCTCGTGCGGACGGTCGCCCCCGCCGTGGGCCTCGCGGCGGTGTTCGTTCTCGTCCGGGTCGTCATCGCGCTCAGTCCTCCCCTCCGCGAGACGTACTACGACGAGGCCCTCACGGGGCTGATGAGCCTCGACATCCTGCGCGGGGTCCCGCAGGTCTTCTACTGGGGACAGCCCTACCTCGGAGCGCTCGACGCGTACCTCGCCGCCGTGGCCTTCCGCGTCTTCGGCCCGTCCACGCTCGCGCTCCGCCTGGGAACGGTCTGGGTGTCGGTGCTCTGGGTGTGGGCCGCGTGGCGCATCGGCCGGCGCATCGCCGGTGAGCGGTGGGGCCTCCTGGCCGGTCTCCAGATCGCGTTGCCCCCGATCTTCCTGACCTTCGTGCAGCTCTCCTCCCACGCGGAGGGTGTGGCGGTCGCGCTGGGGACGCTGACGCTGGCCGCCGCAGTCCGCCTCGTGGATCCGCTCCCGGGGCGCCGGCAGGGGTGGGCGTGGGTCCTCCTCGGTCTGGCGGCCGGGCTCGCGTGGTGGACGAGCCCGATGGTGACGATGCTTCTCGGCGCGGCCGCCGTCGGGCTCCTGGTCGCGCGCCCGGGCGCCCTGGCCGGACCCGGCCCGTATGCGGCGCTCGGCCTGTTCGGTCTGGCGAGTCTGCCGTTCTGGCTCTGGAACGCGCGACACGAGTGGGTGACGTTCCCTCATCTCCTCACGTGGGGTGACGCGCTGCCTGACTTCACGGTTCGTGTCGAGAACGTGGCTCGCGCTCTCGCGCGGTCGCTTCGCGATACCTACTGGGACGCCCGCGTCGCGCCGCTGCCGCCGTGGGCGAGCACGCTCGGCTGGATCGTCGTCGGCGCGGTGTATGTCCCGGCCGTCGGGCTCGCCGCAAGCCGCTTCGTGGTCTGGGCCCGGCGCCTGGCCCGCCGGGAGCGTCCCTGGCAGGAGCCCCTCGACCTGGTCGCCTTGGCGTTCTGGCTCACCGTGGCGGCCCAGCTGCTGACGTGGTTCGGGACCTCCGGGGTCATGCGCTACTCCCTCACCTTCTTCGGGCCCCTCCCGCTCCTCGTGGCAGCCGTCCTGGCCCGCCTGGCCCGCCTTGGGCGTGCGGGGCGCGTGACGGCGGTCGCCCTGGCGGGAGCGCTGATCGCCTTCAACCTCGTTACGCACGTCGCGTTCGTCCGCGCCGGTGCGCGGGAACCGGTCCGACCCGTCGACGCGGTCATCGCCCAGCTGGAGGCGCTCGGCGTCACGGCCTGCTACGCCGACAGCCGCATCGCCCAGGTCCTCAGCTTCGAGTCAACGGAGCGGATCGAGTGCGCGGACCATTTCGGCCTCCGGAACTATGCCGCGCTCAGGACGGTGAACCGCGTTGAGACGCCCGAAACGGTGGCGATGGTCACGCACCGCGTGATGAAGGGCCCCGATCCACGGGATTTCGCCCGGGCGCTGGCGCGCGTCGGCGGCACGGCCCAGAAGACCGTCGTGGGCGACTACGTCATCTTCCATCACTTCGTGCCGCCCGACCCGCGCGTCCGTCCCGTTCCCGCGACAGGCTGGCGGGCGCGGGCGTCGTCGGCCGCGGAGGACGCCGCTCTAGCCTTCGACCGTCGGATGTGGACGCGCTGGACCGCTCCGAAGCGCCCGGGAGAATGGATCGAGCTCGACCTTGGCCAGATCCGCCCGATCACCCAGGTGAGCCTCCTCGCCGCTCCGATGATAGCCGACGCGCCACCCGGGCTCCGCGTCGAGACCTCCGAGGACGGCCAGCGATGGGAGACGGTGACGAGTGACTCGGACTTGCTCCCCGGTCTCCACTGGTGGAAGGGTCACCCCCGGCTCGACGACAGCGGGCGGATCATCGCCCGCTTCGCACCGCGCCGGAGTCGCTACGTGCGGCTGACGGACATCGGGGCCCCGTGGCCGGGCGGGCAGTGGAGCCTGGCTGAGGTCTTCGTGTACGAGTCGGCCGAGTCCCCCTGGTCGCCGCCAGCGGCGGCGACAGCGGCGCTGACGGCAGCGACCGCCGAGCTCGACCACTGGATGGACGATCCGACCGGACCGCATCCCGTGCGCGCCCCTGCCACCGAGGGGCACCGTCGCGCTCAGGTCCGCTGGGGTGCGGCCTTCGCCGCCGCGAACGATGCCCTGGCGGTGGCGCCGGAGTGGGAGGAGGCCCACCATACCTACGCGGGGGCGCTATTGTGGTCCGGTTGGGGGCACGGACCGGAGTGGCTCCTCGACCGGGTGCGGATGGACGGCGCCTGGCAGGAGGTCGTCCGCTTGGCCGAGCTGATCGACGCCCGGCCGGACGCCACGTGGCGGGCCGGGCGCGAGGCCGCGGGGGCCGAGGCGCTGGACCATCTGGGGCGGCCGGCCGAGGCCGCCGCGATCCGCGCCCGCCCGGAGCCCATCCCGAGCCAGCCAGTTCGGATCCTCTTCGGCAAGGAGCTCGAGCTGTATGGCGTCGACGGCCCCGCCGCGGTCCGGCCGGGGGAGACGGTGCGGCTCGCCTACTACTGGCGCCTCCTGGAGCCCACGTCCTACGACTACTGGGTCTTTCTCCACGTCGTGGGACCGCCCGGCGGCGGAAACCATGACGAGATGACGGGCGGGTTTGGATCCTCCCACTGGGCCGCGGGCGAGCGCGTCCGGCAGCCCGTCGCGTTCACAGTTCCTCGGGGCACGGCGCCAGGCACCTACCCGATACGCGTCGGGGTGTGGCTCCCGTCCACGGGCCGGCGTCTTCACATTCTGGCCTCGGACATGCCCCAAGCACACCGCGCGGCCACGCTCGGGTCCCTCGTCGTCGTCCGCTGACGCCCCGGGGGCGCCCCCACCCCGGGCCGCCCCACATCCGTTTCCCGCCTGACACGCTCTTCATCACCGAAGCGCTCGCGACCGCGCGCGCGATCGTGGCCGCGCGCGCCCGTGAACCCGCCGGGGCGGTGGTCACGCTCGCGCGGGCAGCCCCGTGAGGAGCGGGGCCCGCGAGGCTAGATGCCCGGTCCGCGCTCCATCGAGTACGGCTGCCAGCGCCTGAGCGACGTCTTCTCGAGGACCGTCGGGTTCACGCAGCTCATCGGCCAGCGCCCCGTCAGCACGAGCGCGATTTCTCGGCCCACGCGCCGACGCCGCTCGGGGTCCATGCGCGCGGACGCCGAGGCGACGTGAGGCGTGAGGGTGACGTTGTCCATGTGGAGCAGCGGGTTGGTCGTGAGCGCCGGCTCCTGCTCGAACACGTCGAGCCCGGCCCCGGCGATCCAGCCCTCCTCGAGCGCCTTGACGAGCGCGGCCTCGTCCACGGTCGGGCCCCGGCCGGTGTTGACGAACAGGGCCTCCCGCTTCATCAGCCGGAAGTGCTCCTCGGTCAGGAGGTGGAAGGCGTCCGCCGTCGCCGGAGCGTGCATGGAGACGATGTCCGAGCGGCGCAGGAGGTCCGTCAGCCCCACCGGCTCGACCTCGTGCTGGGTCATGACCGTCTCGTCGACGTAGGGATCGTAGGCGAGGATCCGGACGCCGAACGGCCGCGCCCGGGTCGCCACCGCCCGGGCCACGTGCCCGAAGGAGATGAGCCCGAGGGTTTGACCCCACAGCCGGG
>JBGQGN010000075.1:0-11033 GCA_041497395.1 Methylomirabilia bacterium | reverse complement strand
TCGTTGCCCGCCCAGGCGGCCTCGCTGGTGAACTGCTCGCCGGTCAGCTGCATGCCGTCGCCCGAATCCCCCGCGAATCTCACGACGGCGCGGTCCAGGATGCGCCTCGGCTTGACAGGGCTCGGCACGGTGGCCGTGGTTTGGCTCATGGACCTTCAGTCTCCTTGCATCGGATGAAGCTCTTGAACGGGCCGGCGCGACGGTCGGCGGGGACCCGGCGACATGGCGTCACCCGCTCGCGAGCACACGGCGCACATGGTACCCAAAGGCCCGAGACATCGCAAGGTTATGGCACATTCCGCCGGGGGCCGACAGCCGTCCGTCCGGCGGCCGACAGGCGCTCCGGGGCGGGCGGCGGAGGAAGACGCGCATCAGGGCCGCTCGGCCCTGCCCGAGCGGCCCGGCGAACCGCCTGGAGCCACGGCGTCTCCCGCCTTCCGGAGCACGTCGATGAAGCGGTCGACGGCCGGCGACAGGCGCTTGCCCTTGCGGTGGATGATCGCGATGGGCCGGACCAAGCCCCCGATCGCGAGCGGTACCGCGCCGAGCATCCGGATCCCGACCTCCTTGGCCACCGCGGGCCGCGGCAGGATGCTCACGCCGGCGGCGATGGCGATCGCCTGCTTGATGGTCTCGATGTTGTCGAACTGCATCACCACCTCCACGCGCACCCCCGCTTGCCGGAGCACGCGGTCGATGGCCCGGCGGATCGGGAGGTCGTGGTCGAAGGCCACGAACCGCTCGCCCTGGAGGTCGGCCGCCTCCGCGACTCGCCGGCGGGCGAGCCGGTGGCTCGGGTGGCACACGAGCACCATGGGCTCCTCGCGGAGCGGCAGCACTGCGAGCGCGCGGTTCGCGGGGGGGTACGAGAGGATCCCGAGGTCGACCTCGTCCCCGAGGACCGCCTCGACCACCTTGTGGGGGTGCAGGCACTCGAGCAGGACCCGCGCGTTGGGGTGCATGGCCATGAAGGGCTGCATGTGGCGGCTCATGTCGTGGAGGCCGACCGAGTAGATCGCGGCCACGCGGACGGTGCCCTCCACGCGTTGCCGGGACGTCGCGAGGTCTGCCCGGACCCGCTCGAAGCCCGCCAGGAGTGTCCGGCACGCTTCGTAGAAGCCTCGCCCCTCCTGAGTCGGCTGGAGGGGCCGGCGGGAGCGGTCGAGGAGCTGGATGTCGAGCTCGGTCTCGAGCTGCTGGATCGCCTGGCTCGCCGCCGACTGGGTCACCCCGCTCAGGCCGGCGCCGCGCGAGATGCTCCGGAGCCGCACGACGTCGCAGAAGAGCTTGAGCGTCTCGAGCTGCATGGCGCCAGCCTACATCATTAGCAGCACTAATGCAGTGATTTCGCGTTTTTGGTCTTGGCTAATGCTCAACACTGATGTAGGCTTCGGCCACCGGCCTCGCAGGCGTCCTTCGCGAGCGCCGGTGACGCGAGCCGCATGCGGGTGACCGCTGGGAGTGTGCCGATGACGACACCGGGAATGCCGCCCGCGCAGGGCCTCTACGATCCTCGCCACGAGCACGACGCCTGCGGCGTCGGCTTCGTCGTGGACCTCAAGGGGCGCAAGTCCCACACGATCGTGACGCAGGCGCTGACCGTCCTGAAGAACCTCCTGCACCGGGGCGCGTGCGGCTGCGAGCCGAACACGGGCGACGGGGCGGGCATCCTGATCCAGATGCCCGACCGGTTCCTCCGGCGGGAGTGCGCCCGCCTGGACATCCCGCTCCCCGCCGCGGGCGAGTACGGGTGTGGCCTCGTGTTCCTGCCGCGGGAGACCGCTCAGCGCCACCGGATCCAGGCGCTCCTCCACTCGGTCGTGGAGCACGAAGGCCAGCGGCTGCTCGGCTGGCGCGACGTCCCCATCGATGACGGGCTGCTCGGCGAGACGGCGCGCTCGGTGGAACCCGTCATCAAGCAGGTCTTCGTGGGACAGGGCCCGGACGTCCGGGACCGGCCGCACTTCGAGCGGAAGCTCTACATCATCCGGAAGCTCTTCGAGAAGGCTGTCGCGGCGGCCGACGTGCGCGAGCAGACGTTCGCCTACCTGCCAAGCCTCTCGTGCAGCACGCTGATCTACAAGGGCATGCTGAGCGCCGACCAGATCGAGTCCATGTACCCGGACGTGACGGATCCCGACGTCGAGTCCGCGCTGGCGCTCGTGCACCAGCGGTTCAGCACCAACACGTTCCCGTCCTGGCCGCTCGCGCACCCCTACCGGTACGTCGCGCACAACGGCGAGATCAACACCCTCCGCGGCAACATCAACTGGATGCGCGCCCGGGAGGCGCTGTGCCGCTCCAGCGTGTTCGGTGACGAGCTGTGGAAGGTCCTGCCCGTCACGCGCGACGGGCTGTCGGACTCGGCCACCTTCGACAACGTCCTCGAGTTCCTGGTCATGAGCGGACGCTCCCTGCCCCACGCGATCCTGATGATGATCCCGGAGCCGTGGCAGAAGCACGAGTCGATGCGCCCGGACCGGCGGGCCTTCTACGAGTACCACTCCGCGCTCATGGAGCCCTGGGATGGCCCGGCGTCGATCGCCTTCACCGACGGGACGGTCATCGGGGCGATCCTCGACCGCAACGGGCTCCGGCCGTCGCGCTACTACGTGACGAAGGACGGCCTGGTCGTCATGGCCTCCGAGGTCGGGGTGCTGGACATCCCGCCCGAGGACGTGCTGATCAAGGAGCGTCTCCACCCGGGGCGGATCTTCCTGGTGGACACGGCGCGCGGCCGGATCATCGCCGATGAGGAGATCAAGGCCCAGCTGGCGGCGGAGCACCCCTACGCCGAGTGGCTCCGCGAGAACCTCGTCCGCCTGGGCGACCTGCCGGCGCAGGCCGCGCCCGCGGCCGATCACGACACGATGGTCCAGCGGCAGATCGCGTTCGGGTACACGCACGAGGACCTCCGGATCCTGCTGGCGCCGATGGCGAAGCAGGGCGAGGAGGCGCTCGGCTCCATGGGCACCGACACGGCGCTCGCGGTCCTGTCGAACCGGCCGCGGCCCCTCTACGACTACTTCAAGCAGCTCTTCGCCCAGGTCACGAACCCTCCCCTCGACCAGATCCGCGAGGAGCTCGTGACGTCGATGGAGTCGACGGTCGGCCCGGAGGGAAATCTCCTCGAGCCCCGGCCGGAGTCCTGCCGCCAGATCGTGATCCCCGACCCCGTGCTCTCGAACGGGGAGGTGGCCCGCCTCCGCCACATGCAGCACCCATGGTTCAAGGCGGTGACGCTCCCGATGCTCTACCCCGTGGCCAAGGGGGCGGAGGGGCTCTCGCGGGCGCTGGAGGCGCTCCAGACCCGGGCGAGCGAGGCGATCGCCGACGGGCACAACGTGATCATCCTGTCCGACCGCGGCATCTCCCGCGAGCTGGCGGGCATCCCGAGCCTCCTCGCGACCGGGGCCGTTCACCACCACCTCGTGCGCCGGGGCGAGCGCACCCGCGTGGGGCTCGTCCTCGAGACGGGGGACGCGCGCGAGGTGCATCACATGTGCCTGCTCATCGGGTACGGCGCGGGAGCCGTGAACCCCTGGGTGGCCTTCGAGACCCTGGACGACATGATCCGTCAGGGCCTGCTGCCGGGGATCGATCACAAGGCGGCCGTCAAGAACTACATCAAGGCGCTGAACAAGGGGATCCTCAAGGTCATGGCCAAGATGGGGATCTCGGCTCTGCAGAGCTACTGCGGAGCGCAGATCTTCGAGGCCATCGGCCTCGACAAGGACGTGGTCGACCGCTACTTCACGGGTACGCTCTCCCGGGTCAGCGGGATCGGTCTGGCCGTCATCGCCGAGGAGGCGCGCCGCCGGCACGAGCACGCGTTCCCCACTCGCCCGGTGGGCCCCGCGGAGCTCGACTGGGGCGGCGAGTACCAGTGGCGCCGTGACGGCGAGTTCCACCTGTTCAACCCCGAGACGGTGTTCAAGCTCCAGCACGCGACGCGGAGCGGTCAGTACCAGATCTTCAAGGAGTACACCCGCGCCGTGGACGAGCAGAGCCGGAACCTGGCCACGCTGCGAGGTCTGTTCGCCCTCCGGCCCGGCGAGGCGCCCGTCCCGCTCGACGAGGTGGAGCCGGTCGAGTCGATCGTCAGGCACTTCGCGACGGGCGCCATGTCCTACGGCTCGATCAGCCAGGAGGCCCACGAGACGCTCGCCATCGCGATGAACCGGATCGGTGGCAAGTCGAACACCGGCGAGGGTGGTGAGGACTCCGCGCGGTACCGCCGCGAGGCGAACGGGGACTGGCGGCGGAGCGCGATCCACCAGGTCGCGTCCGGGCGCTTCGGCGTGACCAGCGAGTACCTCGTCAACTGCGACGACCTCCAGATCAAGATGGCCCAGGGGGCCAAGCCCGGCGAGGGTGGGCAGCTCCCGGGTCACAAGGTCTACCCCTGGATCGCCAAGGTCCGGCACTCGACGCCCGGCGTGGGCCTGATCTCGCCCCCGCCGCATCACGACATCTACTCGATCGAGGATCTCAAGCAGCTGATCCACGACCTGAAGAACGCGAACCCGCGGGCGCGCATCCACGTGAAGCTCGTCGCCGAGGTTGGCGTCGGCACCGTGGCAGCGGGGGTGGCCAAGGCCTTCTCGGACGTGGTGCTGATCTCCGGCCACGACGGCGGGACGGGCGCGTCGCCGCTCACGTCGATCAAGCACGGGGGCGTCCCGTGGGAGCTCGGCCTCGCCGAGACGCAGCAGGTGCTCGTTCTCAACAAGCTGCGGGACCGCATCGTCGTCCAGGTGGACGGGCAGCTCAAGACGGGGCGCGACGTGGTCATCGCCGCGCTGCTCGGCGCCGAGGAGTTCGGGTTCGCCACCGCGCCGCTGGTCGTCCTGGGCTGCGTCATGATGCGCGTCTGCCACCTCAACACGTGCCCGGTGGGCATCGCGACCCAGGACCCCGAGCTGCGCAAGCGCTTCGCGGGCGCGCCGGAGTTCGTCACGACCTTCTTCCGGTTCATCGCCGAGGAGGTCCGCGAGCTGATGGCCGAGCTCGGCTTCCGGACGCTCGACGAGATGATCGGCCGGGTCGACCGTCTGGACGTGCGGGCGGCGATCGACCACTGGAAGGCGCGGGGCCTGGACTTCGCGGCGATCCTCCACCGTCCCGCCGTCGGGCCGGACGTCGCGATCCGTCGGATCCGGCCGCAGGACCATGGGCTCGAGCGCTCGCTGGACGTGAGCACCATCGTGCCCCGGTGCCGGCCGGCCCTCGAGTCCCGGACACCCGTCGACCTGCGCCTGCCCATCCGCAACGTGCACCGGACGGTGGGCACGATCCTCGGGTACGAGGTGACCTCGCGGTACGGCGCCGACGGTCTTCCCGACGACACGATCCGGATCCACTTCACCGGCTCGGCGGGACAGAGCTTCGGAGCCTTCGTCCCCCGCGGGATCACGCTCGTTCTCGAGGGCGATTCGAACGACTATCTCGGCAAGGGGCTCTCGGGCGGCAAGATCGTCGCCTTCCCGCCCCACAACGCGACGTTCGCCCCCCAGGACAACATCCTGGTCGGGAACGTCGTGCTGTATGGCGCGACGAGCGGCGAGGCGTACTTCCGCGGGGTCGCCGGCGAGCGCTTCGCCGTCCGGAACAGCGGCGCCAGCGCGGTGGTCGAGGGCGTCGGCGACCACGCGTGCGAGTACATGACGGGGGGCCGGGTCGTCGTCATCGGCCAGACGGGCCGGAACTTCGCCGCGGGGATGTCCGGCGGAGTCGCCTATGTGCTCGACTCGGCCGGGGACTTCCGGCGCCGATGCAACCTCGGCATGGTGGACGTCGAGCCGCTCGTCCAGGACGAGGACGTCGAGGAGGTCCGGGAGCTCCTGCGACGCCACGTGCGCTACACGCAGAGCGCCGTCGGGGAGCAGATCCTCGCCGACTGGCCGGCCGCACAGCCGCGCTTCGTGAAGGTCATGCCGCGGGACTACAAGCGAGCCCTGGCCGCGATGCGCCGCGCCCGGGAGGAAGGCATCCCCTGGGAGCGGGCCGTCATGGAAGGCGCTCACGGCTAGGCGGGCATGGGCAAGGTCACCGGCTTTCTCGAGTTCACCCGCGACAAGCAGCCCTACCGGCCGGTCGCCGAGCGGCTCCGTGACTGGAGCCAGGTCCTGCTGCCCTGGCCCGTGCCGAAGCTCCAGAAGCAAGCAGCCCGCTGCATGGACTGCGGCATTCCCTTCTGCCATCAAGGGTGTCCCCTCGGGAACCTCATCCCCGACTGGAACGATCTGGTCTACCGGGACGACTGGCGGGAGGCCATCGATCGCCTGCACGCGACGAACAACTTCCCGGAGTTCACCGGCACGCTCTGCCCCGCCCCGTGCGAGGGTTCCTGCGTCCTCGGGATCAACGACGACCCGGTCACCATCAAGCCGATCGAGCTCCAGATCGTCGATCGCGCATTCGCCGAGGGGTGGGTCGTTCCCGAGCCTCCGGCCGTCCAGACCGCCAAGCGCGTCGCCGTGGTGGGGTCCGGTCCCGCCGGCCTCGCGGCTGCCCAGCAGCTCCGCCGCGCGGGCCACGACGTCACGGTGTTCGAGCGCGCCGACCGGATCGGAGGCCTGCTGCGCTACGGCATCCCCGAGTTCAAGATGGAGAAGCGCGTCCTCGACCGGCGTCTCGAGCAGATGCGAGCGGAGGGCGTCCGCTTCGTGACAGGGTCCGATGTGGGAGTCGACGTGGACCCCGAGCGCCTGCGCCAGGAGCACGACGCGCTTCTCCTGGCAGGCGGCGCGGGAAACCCGCGGGACCTCCCCATCCCGGGGCGCGAGCTCGACGGCATCCACTTCGCGATGGAGTACCTCCCGCTCCAGAACCGGCGCTGCGAGGGCGACGTTCTCCCGGAGGCCGACTTCATCACGGCGCGGGACAAGCACGTGGTGATCCTCGGGGGCGGCGACACCGGCGCGGACTGCCTCGGCACGGTGCACCGCCAGGGTGCGCGCTCGGTTCACCAGATGGAGATCCTGCCGCGGCCGCCCGACCAGCGCGCGCCCGACAACCCGTGGCCCCAGTACCCAAACGTCTACCGGGTCTCGTCGGCGCACGAGGAAGGCGGGGAGCGCGTCTACGCGGCGTCGACGAGACGCTTCCTCGGCGACGATCGCGGGCGCGTCCGCGGTCTCGAGGCGGTCCGGGTCGAGGTCGCTCGCGAGGCTGGCCGTCCGGTCTTCCGGGAGATTCCGGGCTCGGAGTTCACGCTGCCCTCTGAGCTGGTCCTCCTGGCCATGGGCTTTCTTGGCCCGGAGCGCCCCGGCTTGCTTGAGAAGCTCGGCGTTCGCCTCACCGAGCGAGGCAACGTCTGGCGGGACGCGAGCTGGATGACGAGCATCCCCGGGGTGTTCGCCGCCGGGGACATGCAGCGCGGGCAGTCACTGATCGTGTGGGCGATCGCCGAGGGCCGGAGCGCGGCGCGGGGCGTCGATCACTACCTCATGGGCCGCTCGGACCTCCCCGCCCCCCTGCCCTAGCCACCCGCGCTCGGCCAGCGTACGGATGCCCGGTGTCGGGCGGGCTCCGGATCAGCCTCCGGAGCTGCGCCAGAGGGCGTGGCCGATGAAGAACGGGCCCAGCGTCTGGATGAACTCGGACGTCTGAGCCGTGCGGCGCATCGTCTGCACGAGCTGGGACAGCGGGTGGAGCTCCCGCCCGACGAGCCCGATCACGAAGTCGTTGTCGTGGGTGTCGAGCCCGTGGCAGGCGAGCCGGACGTCGTGCGCGAGGTCCGCCTCGCCGTAGGTGCGCCCCAGCGCGGCGTGCTCCTTGAGGATCGCTCCCTGCTCCTGGGACGTGAGGCGCGCGAACGTCCCCGTCCGGCGGAGGGGATACCAGATCGCCCACGGCCATTCCGGACCGAGGGCCGTCCGGCGCGGCCGCGCCAGGAGCCAGTCCTCGAGGTCGGTCTCGAAGCCGCTCGAGTAGGTGCGCCCGAACATGGTGAGCTCGGGCTTCCGCCGGAGACCCAGGAACGGCTCGGTCCCGAGGAGATCCCGCCACCGGCCCACGAAGAAGGCGGGATCCTCCGCGATGCCGAGAACGGCGACGCCGAGAGGATCGGCCGCGTCCGCGTAAAGGACGCCCTCGAGGCGGGCACGCTCGAGCGCTCCGGTGAGCCGCTTCGGATCGTCGCAGTCGCCGAACACCTGGAGCTGCATGTAGAGCCGGCGTGTCGACGTCTGCTGGTTGGCTCCGTGCTCCCGGACGTCGACCCGGCTCCCCTCCGGTTGCGTCATGGCTCGCCCTCCGCCGCGGTCAGCTGGCCGGGGCGGGCTCCGGCGACAGCCCCGCGCGCTGGTGCTCGCGGACCAGGCCGGCCTTCCGCACGCCGACGTCGAGATGGTCCCACGGCAGCGCCTCGCCCAGCGGACGCTCGCGGTACGTGTAGAAGTCGGCATCGCCGCTCCACTCACGCAGCGCCGTCCGCCAGTCGCCCTCGAGCCGCGCGGCCTCCTCGAGGAAGTCTGCGACCCGGCGATCCCCGCGGGCCAGGAGCGCCTGGAGGAACGCCTCGCGCGGGTTCTCGTGGAGGACCCGCACGTTGTGGAGACGGCGGACCCCGGCCTTGATGGTCCGGAGCTTGGCCTCCAGCCGATTCACCGGATCGAACGCGACCCACTGGAACGGCGTCCACGGCTTCGGCACGAAGGAGCTGATTGACAGCGTCAGCCGGCCGAAGGGCTCGCCCTGCCCCGACGGCACGCGCAGCCGCTCGAGAAGCCGCGTTGCGAGGGCCGGGATGGCCTCGATGTCCTCGTCCGTCTCCGTCGGGAGGCCGATCATGAAGTAGCACTTGAGATTCGGGATGCCGTGGGCGCGGACCAGGGCGCAGGCCTCGTAGATCTGCGCATCGGAGATGTCCTTCCGGATCACGTGGCGAAGCCGCTCCGTTCCCGCTTCGGGCGCCACCGTGAGCGTCCGGTGCCCGCCCCGCCGGAGCGATGAGACGAGCTCCTCGGTGAGGCTGTCGGCACGGATCGAGGAGATGGACACCTCGAGCCCTTCCTCTTCGAGCACCTTCATGAGGCCACCGATCCACGGATAGTCGGAGACGCACGCCCCGACGAGCCCGACCCGATTCGAGTCCTTCTTGATCTCGCGGACCGTCTCCCGGAGCGTCTCGAGGCTTCGATGGCGAACGGGCCGGTAGATCTGCCCCTCGAGACAGAACCGGCAGCCGCGCCCGCATCCCTTCCCGACCTCGAGGAGGGCGAGGTGCCCGTACTCCGCATTCGGCGTCCGGAGGAGCGACATCGTCCGGAAGTCGTCGACCTTCTTGAGACGTCGCTTGGTCACCACGGGCGGCGCGCCGCGCTCGGGGAGCACGTCGGCGATCGTGCCGTCGTCCTGGTAGGAGACGGCGTAGCGCTGCGGGACGTAGATTCCCGGGACCGGTGCCAGGCGGTCCAGAAGGTCATCCCGCCGGCGGTCGGCGAGCGACACCGTGCCGAAGGCCTCGCGGTAGGCGGCGACGATCTCCCCGACGATCTCCTCGCCCTCGCCGACCACCACGAAGTCCATGAACGGCGCCACGGGCTCCGGGTTCGCGAAGGCGCACACGCCGCCCATCAGGATGACGGGGTCCTCCGGACGGCGGTTCTCGGGCCGGAGCGGGATGCCGGCCATCCGGAGCAGCCTGAGGGTGTTGATGTAGTCCCCTTCGTACGTGATCGAGAACCCGACCAGATCGAACTGAGCGAGCGGGCGCTTGGACTCGAGCGAGAAGGGGCCGGTACCGGTTCGCTGGTACTCGGGGAGGTCCTCCGGGTCGGGCAGGAACACGCGCTCGCAGACGACGTCGGGAAGCTCGTTCAGATGGCGGTAGATGGTCTGGAACCCGAGATTGGACATCCCGACCGCGTAGGTGTTCGGATAGACCAGCGCGAACGCGACGCGGCCCCCCCAATCCTTCCGGATGGTGCCGGTCTCCTGCGAGAGAAGGCGGTCAGCTTTTTCCTTGAGACTCCACGACATGCAGCTTACAGCCTAACAGACGGCGGAAACGGGGGCAAGGAAGGCAGCCCGGGAAGCCGCGGGTTCATGCCGGCTCCTCACCCCTTCACGACGCCGAGGGGCCGGAGGCGCGCGACGACCCGGGAGAGCCCGGCCCGCTCGACGACCTCCACGACGTTCTGAACGTCCTTGTACGCCTCCGACATCTCCTCGGCGAGGGACTCGCGGCCACCGGCCCTCGCCACGATCCCCCGGGCCAGGAGCTCGTCCGCGATCGACCGTCCCCGCGCCGCCCGGACCGCCGCCGTGCGGCTCAGGACGCGCCCGGCCCCGTGGCAGGTGCTTCCGAACGTCTCGCGCATCGCACCGGGCGCGCCCACGAGGACGTAGGAGTAGCGTCCCATGTCGCCCGGAATCAACACCGGCTGGCCCACCTTCCGGTAGGCCTCCGTCAGCTCGGGGTGGCCCGGCGGGAAGGCGCGCGTAGCGCCCTTCCGGTGGACGAGGAGGCGCCGGGTCCGACCCTCCACCTCGTGCTCCTCCTCCTTGGCGATGTTGTGGGCGACGTCGTAGACGAGGCGCCAGCCGAGCTCCCGAGGAGACACGCCGAGGCTCCGCTCGACCGCCTCGCGGGCGAGGTGGGCCAGGCACTGCCGGTTGGCGAACGCGAAGTTTGCCGCGGCGCGCATGGCACCGAGATAGCTTCGCGCTTCGGGAGAGGAGAGCGGAGCGCAGGCCAGCTGACGGTCGGGCAGCGTGATCTCGTAGCGCCGCATCGCTCCCTGCATCACGCCCAGCGCGTCCGTGCAGACCTGATGGCCGAATCCGCGAGACCCCGTGTGGACCATCACCGTGAGCCGACCCTCCTCGAGGCCGAGCGCCCGGGCGACGTCGGGGAGGAACACCGTCTCCACCGCCTGGACTTCGAGGAAATGGTTGCCCGCGCCCAGCGTGCCGAGCTGGCTCCGGCCGCGCTCGTAGGCCTTCGTCGACACGGCGTCGGGATCGGCGCCGGGCAGGCATCCATGGGACTCGATCCGACCGAGCTCGTCTCCCTCCCCGTACCC
>JBGQGN010000074.1:0-11088 GCA_041497395.1 Methylomirabilia bacterium | reverse complement strand
TAGATGAGATAAAAGAGGTCGTCGAGCTCCTTGCCGTACGTGGCAATGTTCTCGGGGAGCCAGCTCATCATCGCAGTCGGCCCGTCCTTTTCGATCGAAGAGGGGTCATGGCCTCGTCCCGCGCCTGGGCTCGGGCCCCGGACGCCGGCGTGCGCTCCCGAGGCCGAGACGGCCGGCTGGGACGCACGCCGTTCGGGGTCCTACTTCTTCAGCTCGAACGCGACCTTGGTGTCCTGCCCGGCCTTGACCTCGACCTCCTTGGTCTGCTTGCCGAGCACTGGATGGACGACCTCGACCTTGTGCTTGCCGGGTGGCACGTTCTCCAGCTTGAACGCGCCGCTGCCGTCGGTCACCGCCGTGGGGTTCTCGGTCACGAAGATCCACCCGTGCATCCAGCTGTGGGCATCACACTGGACCTTGATGAGCTCGGGCTTCTCGAGCCTCTCCACCATCTCCTTCTTGAACTTCGGCTGCGCCTTGTTGATCGGCGGGTTGGCCGTGGAGAAGGTGTGGATGTTGTGGAGCACGCCGTCCGAGTTGAGGATCTTGAGCTCGCCGGGCGCCATGACGAGGACGTCCGGATGAAACTCACAGCCCTTCTGATCGAGGACGGCCGGCTTCGCCGGCTTGGCGCCCTTGGCATCGGTGACGGACACGAGCGCTTCGCTCAGCCCACCGCCGGCGCCGACGACGACGTCGGCAATCTTCTTCTCCTGGCCGCAGACCTCGTTGTCCTTGTTGACCTTGACGACCTTGGGCGCAGGGGCGGCGCCGGCGAACTTCACCTCGCCGCTGATCGACCCTCCGCCCTGGGCGCTCACCGGCGGCCCCGAGATCAGGGCCACGCCCGTCGCGATGACCGCGACGGCCAGCACGCTACCGACGATCGACTGCTTCATTGAAGTCCTTCCTCCTTGTAATCGAGTATCCGAGCTATGCGGCTTCTCGCCGCCGGCGGGCCCATCGCGCCAGCCCGAGCTCGGCGGCCCCTGCCACGAGCGCCAGGATCGGTGGCATGACGAACTGCCGCTTCGAGGGTGGCGGCTCGAGCCGCGCATAGTACCAGGTCGACACGGCCGCCTTCGGGCCGTCATCCCCTTCCGAGCCGTCCCAGGCCCAGAATGCTACCGGGAAAAACTCGCCGGGGCGGAAAACGAAATCCGAGGAATCCGCCGTCTTGAGCGGGCGTCGGATCACGGCCCGGTACTGGCCGGCATCGTAGACCGCCTGCCCCTTGGCCTGGATCGCCTCCCCCGCCTGCGGCGTCATCTTGCCCGCTCCCGTCGCCGTCGCCTCACCGACATCCGCGCCCGCCCGCCAGGTCAAGAGATAGACGGGATGGCTCCCGTCCCCCATCAGGAAGTACGGACGATCTCCGCTGCCTTGCCCCGTCGGGAGCTGGATGGCGACCATGTCCGGCTTCGGCGCCCCTTTCGTCGGATCGGACGCCGTGGGGTCGTCCCAGGTCAGATGGAATACCGCCTCCCGCTCAGTGTACACCGCCCGCACCGTGACCATGTCGACGGTCGGGTTGAAGTTGCGGGGGTCCGCGATGACCTGGCCGACGAGGGGAAAGGCGGCCCCGGGCCGCTTCACCCAGAACTCCGCGTTCGGATCGGCCGGCACGTCCCCGGCGACCGGCGGGATCGACAGGAGGGGCGCCCAGTTGAGGCGCTCGGGCCCGAGCGACCGGACGTAGTTCGCGAGATCCCAGAGGCTCGCGTCCCGCACGTCCGCGTCCTTCTCGTCGGACTTCCGGTAGTCCTCGACCGAGTCGGCGATGGCCGGCATGGGCGTCCCCGCCACCCCGGTCAGGAGCCGCATGACCACGTCCTTCCGCTCCGAGCCACCCCGGAAGTTCCACGGGGCGTGGAGGTTGGCCGGGCGGATCGGGTGACCCCAGTCGTCCTTCAGATCCGAGCCCGGCGCCGGATCGCCGCGGCCGGCCGGGCCGTGGCACTTGACGCACTCGAAGGCGTCGAACATCTTCTTGCCCCGGCGGAGGGACGCCTCGGAGGACGCGACCTCCTTGGGAACCGCAACGGGCTCGAGCTTGGCGCCCTTGTAGGACTCGGCGAACGTCTTGACGTATGCCACGACCGCCGAGCGCTCCCTCTCCGGGAGCGACTTCCAGGCGGGCATCGACGTTCCGGGCATCCCCTCCGCCACGATCCGGAGGAGGTCCTGGTCGGACGCGAGCGGTCCGGCCAGGGTGCGGATCTTGTATTTCCCGGCCGTGAAGTCCCGCGGGCGCGGGACGAGAAGCTCGGCGGCGGGGCCGTCACCCTTGCCGCCGGCGCCGTGACATCCCACGCAGCGCTTCTCGTAGACCTGCTTCCCGAGCGCGACGTCGCCGGACTGGGCGGCCGCCGGCCGCGGTCCGAGGACGGCGGCGCTCTCCGCCAGGAGTCCCGACGCGAGGCTCGGATTCGCCGGTCGCGCCGCGTGCGACTCCATGACCCGGGGGGGATGGCCCGTCGTCTCGTAGAGGTAGTAGATCACCTGCCAGATCTGCTCCTCGGTCAGCCGGTCTTCCCAGGCCGGCATGGCCGAGTTCCATGGCGTCGATTCCTTGGGCAGGCCGGGGCCACCCTTGGCAATGCGCCAGAACACGAAGCCCTCGGAAAGCTGGGCGATCGTGTTCGGGCCGACGAAGTCGGCCGGCTGCGGGTTGAAGCCGTGGGCGAAGTGCCCCCGACCGTCCAGGAGGTCGCCGTGGCAATACACGCAGTTCCGGATGTACGTCGCCGCCCCGGCCGCGAGGTGCTTCTCGCGGTTCGCGGGGTTCTGCTTGATGTCCTTCCGGATCGGGGTATCGGCGTGCTGGAGATTGATCTCCTTGCCGCGGAAGCTGATCGAGTCCGGCGGCGCGGGGTGGATCGCGCGGAGCTCGAGCGGTGCCTCGGCGCGCGCCGCCGCCTGGGAATAGGCGTAGTAGCCGACCAGGATCGGGATGACCACCCCGAGGAACAGGCGCAGCGGGCGGCGGCCGGGCTCGGTGAGCGTCGCCCAGAGCGGCGCCACGAAAGCGCGCCACGAGTCGGAGTCCGACGAGACATAGACCAGGACGGCCATCAGCGTGACCGCCATGTAGAGCGAGAACACACTGAAGGGCATGGGCGGGCGGATGCCGTACTTGAAGAGGAGGGCGGCCACGATCAGGACCAGGGCGGCCTGGAGGAACTTCCCGCGTGGCGCTGGCATCGGCTAGGGCTTGGCCTTCGCGGCCGACTGCCCGGCGGCAGCCGGGGCCGCGCCGCCCTTGAGGGTCAGCAGGAACGAGACGAGGTCAATGTACTCCTTCGCCGTGAGCTGCTGGCCGAAGGTCTTCGGCATGACGCCCGGCGGGAACCCGGAGACGGTGCCCTTGGAGGCCGGGTCCAGGATCTTGCCCATGATGTACTCCGGCGTCTGGCTGCCGGCGATGTTGGACAGATCGGGACCGACCGGGCTCGCCCCGATCGCGCCCGCCTTGTGACACGCGATGCAGGCGGCTTTCCCCATGAAGATCGCCTGGCCCGCCTTCGGGTCTCCCGGCAGCTCGATCGACGCCGCGCCGCCCCCCCCCTGAGCCGGGGCGATCTGCGGCACGTCGTCGAGCTTGACGTCCACGGTCCCGCCGAGGCTCTCGAGGAACGCCGCGACCGCCCACAGCTCGCTACGGTTCAGGCCGATCGGCGGCTTCGACACGTTGGGCATGATGTTCGGGAAGCCCTCGACCACGTAGGCGCTCGGGGTGAGGAACGACTCGACCAGGTACGCCGCCGCCTTGGTCCCGGGCTTCCGGGTCGCCGCGCGGGCGCCGACCCCCGCGAGATCCGGCCCCCGGCCCGCGCGGCCGATGCCGTGGCACGTCGTGCACTGCCCCTTCTCGCGGAAGATCTTCTCGCCCGCGGCCACCAGCTGGTCGGGCGTCACGTTCCCGCCTTCGAGGGACAGCTCCTCTGGCGGCCTCGACTCGATCTGCGGGATCGAGTTCGCGTACCACGTGAAGCTGCCCATGATCGCGAGGGCGAACGCTCCCACCTTGATCGGCACGGGGACCGTCATCGGGCTCAGCGCTCGGGACTGCCGCCGGCGATCGGGGCGGCGGCAGGGGTGGGGCGGCTCCCGGGGGCGCTCTCGGCCGCCGCATGGCCCTTCTCACCGAGTCCCCCGAGCCAGAAGATGAACATGACCATCAGGAAGAACAGGATGGTCGTGCCCGTGATCACGTTCGCCGCATACCCGAGGGCCGGCGTGAGGGCGTCGGGCGACCGATCCTGCATGACCCCGTAGATGTGCCAGTGCTGCCGGATTCCCGACCGCGCGAAGCCCATCAGGCCCATCAACCACGTGAAGGTCACGGCGAGGAGGATGAGCACGTACTGGGAGCGCGGGGCGATGGTTCCCCAGCGGATCGTGCCCGTGGAGCGGGCTCCCCGGAGCATCGGGATGTCGATCGCCATCACGATCACGATGCACAGGAGAACCGATCCCACCTGCATCGGCGAGAAGCGCCGGATGCGGACGAGGGCCTCCACGAAGTACCCGCCGAGCCCCAGGCCGACCACGGCGGCGGCGGCGAGAGCGAAGGTCGCGTACTGGAGCAGCATTCCCGTTCGCGCCCACGACACGGTGGGCTCCCGGTTCGCCCGGCGGTACAGCAGGTACGAGAAGAACGTCGTGAGGATCATGAGGTTCACCGCGGTGTTCTTCGCGCTCATGACCCCGAAGAAGCGGAGGAACCGGTGGTCCGACCCGCCCATGGCCCGGACCTCGCCGAGCGAGGCGATGAGGCTCCGCGGCGTGGCCCAGACCATGAACCCCAGCGCGATCACGAGGAGGAGGTACTTGATCCAGGGCCGGAAGCGCTCGGCACCCGGGATGCGCTCCATCCCGAGCCAGAGGTAGTAGTTCGAGCCAAGGAACAGCACCCCGATGAGAATGGCCTGGACGATCCAGAGCCATGACATGAAGCCGCCCATCATCGTGATGCCCATCGTCTGGTTGTAGCCGTAGATCTCGAACCCGAGCCAGTACCCGGCGAACGGCAGGACCATCAGCGCCGAGAGCGCCACGAAGTTCCCGATGTAGCCCATCCAGTCGTAGCGGGCCCGCTCCTCGTCGGTCTTGGCGCCGAGGAACCGGAAGGCCGCGTAGGCGGCGGCGATCGTGCCCCCGAAGACGACGTTGGCGATGAGCCGGTGGATGTTGACCGGCATCCACGTGAAGTTGTTGACGGCCTGCCAGAGGGTCCCCGTGAACTTGCCGGTGTCGTCCACGCCGGCCGGTGAGATCATGAACGTGACCCACGAGTTCGACACGAACAGGATCGCGGTGCCGAGGAGGTTCGAGAGCACGCCGATCCCGACGTGGAGCCCCTTCCTCGACCCGGAGAGCCAGTTCCAGCCGTAATACCAGAGGTACACGGTGAACGTCTCGAGGAAGAAGAGGAGCGCGTAGAGCCACATGGTGGGCGCGAAGATCCCGCTCATGAACGTCCAGAACCGCGGGTAGAGCGTGATCAGGAAGATGAGGAGGAGGCCCCCGAGCAGCGCCGTCGTCGAGAAGGCCGCGAAGGTAAGCTTGACGAACTCGTGGGAGAGCCAGTCGTAGCGTCGCCCCTCCTCGCGGTCCATCCCGATCCGCCAGCCCATGAACTCGATGATCACCGCGAAGATCGGGACCCCGAGGATGAACGCGGCGAAGTTCAGGTGGATCTGGGCGACCACCCAGATCGCCAGCCGGGAGCCGATGTAGGGAAACGCCCGGTAGGCGGCCTCCTTCTGCTCCTGGGCCCAGCCCGGGGTCACCAGGAGGACGACCGCCATGGCCGTCAGGAGGACCGGGAAGAGGCGCGGGAGTCGGGACGACCCCGGGTCGCTCGGGATCAGGCGCGGTCGCACGGTGGTCGTGCCGAGGCTCCTTCGGGGTCCAGGCACTGCGAGCGGCACCGGGGGAGCCCGGACCGCTTGTTCCAATCGTCACAAGGGCGTCGCCTCTTTGTAGGGCAGCGAGGGGCACCCTGTCAAGGGGATCGGCCCGCGGCAGGCCGTCGGGTCGCCCCGCGGGCGCCGCGCCGTTGCGATGCCGGGCGCCAGTCTGCTACGATCCGCGCCACGCTGGGCGGCGTCTCCATCGCGGCGACGCCCGCCCCCGGAGCCCCCCACACGTGACCGCCGAGGTCGTTGCCCAGGCCCTCCTCTCCGGCCTCCTCATGGGCTTCGTGTACGCCCTCGTCGCGGCCGGCCTCTCGCTCATCTTCGGCCTCATGGAGATCGTGAACTTCGCCCACGGCGAGTTCCTGATGCTCGCGATGTTCGCGACCTTCTGGGCCTGGGCCCTCGCGGGCCTCGATCCCGTCCTCGCCCTTCCCCTCGCGACCGCGCTCCTGTTCGGGGTGGGCTGGATCGTCTACCGGGGCGTGATCAGCCGCATCCTGGCCGCCCCGATGCTGGCCCAGATCTTCGCGACGTTCGGGCTGTCCGTGTTCCTCCGGAGCGGCGCCCAGTTCCTGTGGACGCCGGACTTCCGGCTCGTCCAGAACCCTTGGATCCGCGGGCGGTTCTCGCTCTTCGGGCTCTTCGTCGGCGCCCCCCAGCTCGCCGCCGCCCTGGCCGCCCTCCTGGCGTTCGGGCTCCTCTACTGGTTCATCACCCGCACCGAGACGGGACTCGCCCTCCAGGCGACGGCCCAGGACCGCCAGGCCGCGGCCCTCATGGGGATCAACACCGAGCGGATGTTCGCGCTCGGCTGGGGCCTCGGGGCTGCCTGCGTCGGGGCGGCCGGCGCTCTCCTCGCGAACTTCTTCTACGTGTTTCCGGACGTGGGCGCCGTCTTCGCGCTCCTCGCCTACGTCACGGTCGCGCTCGGGGGCTTCGGCAACGTCGCGGCGACGCTCCTCGGGGGAGTGCTGATCGGCCTGGTCGAGAACCTCGTCGGGCTCTGGGCGCCGGCGTTCAAGTACGTCGGCGTCTTCTGCTTCTACCTCCTGGTGGTGCTCTGGCGCCCCCAGGGCCTCTTCGGACGGTACTGACGCCGTGGGGGACCGGGGCCGACGTGCGCTCCTGGCCGGGCTCGGCGCTGTCCTGGTCGCCTTCCCCTGGGTCTTCGTCAAGCCCTACCCGCGCGACGTGATGATCCGGATCTTTCTCTACGCGCTCCTCGCCCAGGCCTGGAACCTGCTCGGAGGCTACTGCGGCCAGGTCTCGCTCGGGAGCGCCGTCTTCTTCGGGATCGGCGCCTACACGTCCTCCGTGCTGTCGCTGTGGTGGGGCGTCTCGCCCTGGATCGGGATGCTGGCCGGCATGGCGCTCGCCGTCCTGGTCTCCCAGGCGATCGGCTACCCGTGCTTCCGGCTCCGGGGTCACTACTTCGCGATCGCCACGATCGGCATCGGGGAGATCGTCCAGACCGTCGCGATCAACTGGGACGCGATCGGCGGCGCGCGGGGCATCTGGCTCCCGATCAAGCCGGAGACCCTGGTGAACTTCCAGTTCCACCGGGCCAAGTGGGCGTACTACTACGTCGCGCTCGCCCTCCTGGCCGCCGTGTTCGGCCTGACCGCCTTCGTCGAGCGCTCGCGGCTCGGGTACTACTTCCGCGCGATCCGCGAGGATCCGGACGCGGCCCAGAGCCTGGGCGTCCCCCTGACGCGCTACAAGCTCCTGGCGATCGCCGGCTCGGCCGCGTTCACGGCGCTGGGCGGCACCTTCTACGCCCAGTACGTCCTCTTCATCGATCCGGAGTCCGTGTTCCCGACGTCGCTCTCCATCCTGGTCTGCCTGGTCGCCGTGCTGGGGGGCGTCGGCACGCTCTGGGGACCGGCCCTCGGGGCGGCCGTGCTCATTTCCCTGTCCGAGACGACACGCATCTGGCTCGGAGGCACCGGGAAGGCCGTCGACCTCATGATCTACGGAGGTCTCATCGTCCTCGTCTCGGTCTTCCAGCCGGGTGGCCTCGTGGGGCTCGCCGGCCGGCTCGGCCGCCGGCCGGGAGGACCGGCGTCCCCGGGGCCGGCCGTCGTGCCCCAGGGCACCGGATAGCGGGCCGGCGCGATGGATCGAGGCGTCGACTCCCAGGTGGAGAGGGCCAGGAGGGGAGGGGTTGGGAGTTCCCCCCTGCTGGAGGTCCGCGCCGTGACCAAGCGCTTCGGCGGCCTCGTGGCGAACCAGGGCATCACCTTCGACGTGGCGCCGGGCGAGATCGTCGGCGTGATCGGGCCGAACGGCGCCGGGAAGTCGACGCTGTTCGACGTGATCACGGGCTTCTACCAGCCGGACGGTGGGGACATCCGCTTCGCCGGCGAGACCCTCACCGGCCTCCGACCGGATCAGATCAACCGCCGGGGTATCGCCCGGACGTTCCAGAAGCTCCGCCCGTTCAATGGCATGACGGTGCGGGAGAACGTCACCGTGGGCGCTCTCGCGCGCGCCGTTTCCACCGGCGCGGCGCACGTCGAGGCCGACCGTTGCCTCGCTCTGGTGGGACTCGCCGGCAAGGCCGGCGCCTTCGCCCGCGAGCTCTCCACCGGGCAGCGGAAACGCCTCGAGATGGCGCGGGCCATGGCCACGCGGCCCCGGCTCCTCATGCTGGACGAGGTCACCGGGGGCGTGGACCAGCGGTCGATCCCCGACCTGGTCGCCCTGATCAGCCGGCTCCGCGACGCGGGGGTCACCCTGATCGTCATCGAGCACAACATGCGGGTCATCATGAGCGTGGCGACGCGCATCGTCGCGCTCCACCTCGGGGAGAAGATCGCGGACGGTCCGCCCGCGGACGTCGTGCGCGACCGCCGGCTCGTCGAGGCCTACCTCGGCGCGGCCTATCTCTAGGCCGTGCTGCGCGTCGAGGGGCTCTCGGTCGCGTACGGGGACTTCCAGGTCCTCTGGGACGTCTCGCTCGAGGTCCGAGCGGGCGAGATCGTCGCCCTCCTCGGCCCGAACGGCGCGGGCAAGTCCACTCTACTCAACAGCGTCTCCGGCCTCGTCCGCGCCCGACAGGGGCGGATCGAGCTCGACGGCCGGCGCGTCGACGGGCTGCCGGCCCACGAGCGGGTGGCCTTCGGCCTCGCCCACGTGCTGGAGCGCCGGCGGCTGTTCCCCTACCTCACCGTGCGCCAGAACCTGCTCCTCGGGGCCTACCACCCGGCCGCGAAGCCCCACCGCGCGGAGAGCCTCGCCTGGGTGGAGGCGCTCTTCCCCCGCCTCCGTGAGCGCCAGGACCAGCCCGCCCACACGCTGTCCGGGGGCGAGCAGCAGATGGTGGCGATCGGGCGAGGCCTGATGGCCCGGCCACGCCTCCTGCTGGTCGACGAGCCCACGCTCGGCCTGGCGCCCCGGGTGGTCGCCGACATCCTCGATGTGCTCCGCCGCATCAACAGGGAGCAGGGCGTCACGGTGCTCTTCATCGAGCAGAACGTCGAGCTCGCCCTGTCCCTCGCCCACCGCGGCTACATCCTCGAGTCGGGCCGCCTGCTGCTCGACGGCGCCGCCGCGGCGCTGCGGACCTCCGAGGAGGTCCGGCGGGTCTTCCTGGGCCTCTGAGCCCGCGCGGCAGGCCGGGGCGCGATTGCCCCACCCGCCGCCGCTGTGCTACCGTAAAGGTGCCGGTTCACGCTCGTCTCGTGATGAGCGTCGCTCCGACCGATCGGTCATCCTGAGCGGAGGATTCTCCATGGCAGGTCAGGCCACGTTGCACCTCACGGAGGCCGCATTCGACCAGACCCTGGCCGAGCACCAAGAAGCGATTATCGTCGACTTCTGGGCGGAGTGGTGTGGCCCGTGCAAGGCGATCGCGCCGACCCTCGACGAGCTCGCGGTGGAGTACGCGGGGCGCGTGACGATCGCCAAGGTCAACGTCGACGAGCACCCTGGCCTCGCGGCTCGCTTCCAGGTGCGCTCGATCCCGACCCTCCTCTTCTTCAAGGGCGGCCAGGTCATCGATCAGGTCATCGGCGCGGTCCCCAAGGCGCAGATCAAGAAGCGCTTGGACGCGGTCGCCTGAGCGGAGCCCGCCGGTGAGGGCCGGCGAGGACCCTGACCCGGGGCCTTCCCGCACCACGCTGGCGGAGCTCGGCGAGCGCGGGCTGATTGCCCGGCTCCGCCACCGGCTTCCGCCGCCCGGTCCCGACGTCCTGGTAGGAATCGGGGATGACGCCGCCGCGGTGAGCTGGGGCGGGGAGACTCTCCTGCTGACGACCGACACCTTGCTCGAGGGTGTCCACTTCCGCCGGTCCACCGCCACGCTCCGCGACATCGGCGCCAAGGCGATGGCGGTCAACGTCTCCGACATCGCCGCCATGGGCGGAGAGCCCCGCTATGCGCTGCTTGCCCTCGCGCTGCCCCCAAGCCTCGCCGTGGCCGAGGTCGACGAGCTGTACGCGGGGTTCCTGGACATGGCCCGGCAGCACGGCGTGACTCTCGTCGGGGGCGACACCTGCGCCGCTCCCGGCGGCGTGGTCCTCTCGGTGACCCTCGTCGGGCGCGTGACCGGCGCGCCTCTCCGCCGTAGCGGCGCGCGGCCGGGCGACGCCATCCTGGTCACGGGGACCCTCGGAGCATCGGCGGCGGGCCTGGCCGTGCTCGAGCGGGGGCGCGGCGGACTGCCACCGGCCGTCGTCGAGGCGGTCGTGCGCCCGCACCGGGTCCCGACGCCCCGCGTCGCCGAGAGCCGGCTCATCCAGGCCTCGGGCTGGGCGACGGCGATGATCGACCTCTCGGACGGCCTCGTGACGGATCTCGGGCACATCGCGACCGAGAGCCGGGTGGGGGCGCGGATCGATGTCCACGTCCTCCCGGTGAGCGAGGCGACCCGCACAGTGGCCGGCGCCTTCGGCGTTGACCCCCTGGGCTGGGCGCTGAGCGGCGGCGAGGACTACGAGCTCCTCTTCACGGCGGTCCCGGACCGGGCGCCGGAGCTGGCCCGCGCCGTGGCAGCGCGGACAGGTACGCCCGTCCACCGGATCGGCGAGGTACGGCCCCTGGACGAAGGCGTGCGGTTCCTCGACCAGGGCGGCCGTTTGCGTGCGGTCGAGCCCGGCTTCGACCACTTCGGCTGAGCCATGGAGCGACTGGTTCTCGATCTCCTCCTGCTGGGGACCCTCCT
>JBGQGN010000073.1:0-11123 GCA_041497395.1 Methylomirabilia bacterium | reverse complement strand
GGCTCGACGGTCTTGAACAGCTCCTCCTCGAACTTCGGGAGCTGGGCCGTCGCGACCATCGTCTCCGCGCTCACGAGGTGCGGGACCCAGAGCTCCTGGTATCCGTGCCGCTTCGTGTGGACGTCCAGCATGAACTGGGTGAGCGCCCGCTCGAGGCGCGCGCCGAGCCCCCACAGCACCGTGAAGCGGGCCTTCGCGAGCCGGGCACCCCGCTCGAAGTCGAGGATCCCCAGGCTCTCGCCGAGCTCCCAGTGAGGGCGGGGCTCGAACGCGAAGGTCCGGGGCGCGCCCCAGCGGCGCACCTCGACGTTGTCGTCGGTCGAGGCGCCCGGTGGCACGCTCGGATGCGGTACGTTCGGGAACTGGAGGGCGATCTCCGCGAGGGCGCTATCGAGCGTTCGGAGGTGGCCGTCGAGCTCGCTGATCTGGCTGCCGAGGGCCCGCGACCCTTCGACCAGGGCGGACGCGTCGTGGCCCAACCGCTTGGCGGCGGCGACATCCTGGGAGAGACGATTGCGGCGAGCCTTCAGCTCCTCGACCTCGCGCAATACCCGGCGCCGGCTTGCATCGTGATCGAGGAAGACTGCAATCGGGGCCGTAGACCCTCGTGCTTGAAGGGCCTCGCGCACGACTTCCGGCCGCTCCCGCAGGAGGCGGGGGTCAAGCACCGTTGCCCCGCTCACCCTCCACCCGCGCCAGGCTCACGACGCGATCGTCCGCCTCGACGTCGATGACGCGGACGCCCCAGGTGTTGCGTCCCTGGGAGGATACGTCCTGGGCGCCGAAGCGGATCAGCTTCCCCTTGGTCGTCACGATCAGGATGTCGTCGCCCTCGCGCACCTGGATGAGGCCGATCACGAGCCCGTTGCGGCCGCCCGTCTTGATGTCGATGATTCCCTTGCCGCTCCGCCCCTGGAGCCGGTACTCCTCGAGCGGTGTCTGCTTGCCGTAGCCCCGATCGGTCACCGTGAGGATGGCGGCCCCCTCCAGGACCACCTCGGCCGCAATGACGGTGTCCTCCGCATCGACGTCGATCCCCTTGACGCCGGCGGCGGCGCGGCCCATCGGGCGCACCTCCTCCTCGCTGAAGCGGATGGCCATCCCCTGCCGGGTCGCCAGCAAGACCTCGCGCTGGCCGTCCGTCAGCCGCACGGCCATGACCTCGTCCCCCTCGTCGAGCGTGATCGCGCGGATCCCGCCCCGCTGGGGCCGCGAATACGCGGCCAGCTCGGTCTTCTTCACCCGACCCTGACGCGTCGCGAAGAACACGTAGCCGCCGGTCGTGAAGTCCCGCACCGCCACCGTGGCGGCCACCCGCTCCCTCTCCGCGAGGTGCAGCAGGTTGACGAGCGCCTTGCCCCGGGCGTCGCGCTTCGCCTCCGGGATCTCGTGCACCTTCAGCCAGTGGACCTTGCCGTCGTTCGTGAAGAACAGCAGGTGGGCGTGCGTCGAGGCGATGTACACGTCCTCGACGACGTCCTCCTCCTTGGTCTCCATGCCGGTGACGCCCTTGCCGCCGCGGCGCTGGCTCCGGTAGGCCTCGATCGCCGTCCGCTTGATGTAGCCCGAGCGGGTGACCGTGACCACCATCTCCTCGTCGGCGATGAGGTCCTCGAGGGTGAGCTCGACCGATTCCTCGACGATCTCCGTCCGGCGGTCGTCGGCGTACTCCGTCCGGAGAGCGGCCAGCTCCTCCCTGATGATCTGCCGCACGAGGGCGTCGGAGGCGAGGATCGCCCGCAGCCGCTCGATGAGCTGGAGCACCTCGGTGTGCTCCTGGACCACCTTCTCGCGCTCGAGCTGCGTCAGGCGCTGGAGCCGCATGTCCAGGATGGCCTTCGCCTGGATCTCGCTCAGCTCGAGCTGGCTCATCAAGGCCTGTCGGGCGGCGTCGACGCTCTCCGCGCCCCGGATGAGGCGGATCACCAGGTCGAGGTGCTCGAGCGCCTTCCGGAGGCCCTCCAGGATGTGCGCGCGCTCCTCGGCGCGCGCGAGGTCGTAGCGGGTGCGCCGGACCACAACCTCCCGCCGGAAGTCGATGAAGTGGTCGAGCATCTCCCGGAGCGTGACCACCTGCGGCCGCCGCCCGATGAGGGCCAGCATGTTGACCCCGAACGTCGACTGCATCGCGGTGTGCTTGTAGAGCTGGTTGAGGACGATCTGGGCGATCTCCCCCTTCCCCAGCTCCAGGACCATCCGGATGCCGTGCCGGTCCGACTCGTCGCGGATCTCGGAGAGGCCGTCGAGCTTCCCCTCGCGCGAGAGCTCGGCGATCTTGGTCATCAGCGAGGCCTTGTTGACCTGATACGGGAGCTCGGTCACCACGATGGCTTCACGCCCGCCGCGGAGCTTCTCGGTGTGCGCCCGGGCCCGCATCGTGATGATGCCGCGCCCGGTCGTGAGCGCGTCCCGGATGCCCGCGGTGCCGTAGATGTACCCGCGGGTCGGGAAGTCCGGGCCCTTGACGACCCGGAGCAGCTCCTCGACCGTCAGCGCCGGGTTCTCCAGCACGAGGACGAGGCCATCGACGATCTCGCCGAGGTTGTGGGGGGGGATGTTCGTCGCCATCCCGACCGCGATGCCGGACGAGCCGTTGACCAAGAGGTTCGGCAGGCGCGCCGGGAGGACGACGGGCTCCTGCTGGGTCTCGTCGTAGTTCGGGACGAAGTCGACGGTGTCCCGGTCGATGTCCGCCAGCATCTCCTGCGCGATCTTCGCGAGCCGCACCTCCGTGTAGCGGATCGCCGCCGGCGGGTCCCCGTCGATCGAGCCGAAGTTCCCCTGGCCGTCGACGAGCGGGTACCGCAGGGAGAACTCCTGCGCCATCCGCACGAGGGCCTCGTAGACGGGCGCCTCGCCGTGGGGATGGAACTTGCCGAGCGTGTCCCCGACGACGCGGGCCGACTTCCGATACCCGCGGTTCCACGCCAGGCCCATCTCGTGCATCGCGTAGAGCACGCGGCGATGAACCGGCTTGAGGCCGTCGCGGATGTCGGGAAGCGCCCGCCCGATGATGACGGACATGGCGTAGTCGAGATACGACCGCCGCATCTCGTCTTCGATCGGGATCGCCAGCTGGCGCTCAGGCATCAGGCACTCCTGCAGGCCCGCGCGTGCGGCCCGAGCCGGGCCGCACGGGGACTACACGTCGATGGTAGCTTCGAGCGCGTGGGTCTCGATGAATTCGCGCCGCGGCTCCACCTGGTCGCCCATGAGCTTGGTGAAGATCTCGTCGGCGGCGACCGCGTCGTCCATCGAGACCCGGAGCAGCGTGCGCGTCTCCGGGTTCATCGTGGTGTCCCAGAGCTGCTCCGGGTTCATCTCGCCGAGCCCCTTGTACCGCTGGACGCCGGTCCCCTCGCGGCCGAGCAGGAACACGTGGTCCACGAGGGCATCGCGAGAGGCGGCCTGGCGCTCGGCGCCGCCCGCGGCGACGAGGGTGAACGGCGGACGATCCATGGGCTCGATCTGGGCGTAGACCTCGAGGAGGCGCGCGTACTCCCCGGACCCGAAGAGGTTCAGGTTGAGCTTCCGCTCCTCGCCGTCGAAGACTCCCACGGCGACGACGCTGTCCTCGGTCTCGGTCTGCACCGTGAACTCGACGTCGTGGCGTCCGAGCGCCCGCGGGATCTCCTGGAGCAGGCTTTCCCGGGAGATCCGCTTCCGGGCGAGCGGCCGGTGGCGCGCGAAGGCCTCGAGCCAGTCGGCCGGGACGCCGCGCTTGGCGAGCCGGTCCCGGAGGCGCCGGAACTCGATCAGATCGCCCACGAACCGCCGGAGGCGTTCCTCGGTCAGCGTCTTCCCGTTGCCCTTGTCGCTCCCGACGCGGAGCTGGGCCCCGGCGGTGCCGAGGAGCAGGAGCTCCTGCTCGAGCTCGCGCTCGTTCAGGAGGTACTTCTCGGTCTTACCGCGCTTGAGCTTGAACAGCGGCGGCTGCCCGATGAAGAGGTACCCCCCCTCGATCACCGACACCATGTGGCGGAAGAAGAACGTCAGGAGCAGCGTCCGGATGTGGGCGCCGTCCACGTCGGCATCCGTCATGAGGATGACCTTGTGGTACCGGAGCTTCCCGACGTCGAATTCGTCCGGGCCGATACCGGTGCCCAGCGCCGCGATCAGGAGCCGGATTTCCTGGTGGGACAGCACCTTGTCGTAGCGCGCCTTCTCGGCGTTGATGATCTTGCCCCGGAGCGGCAGGATCGCCTGGATCCGCCGGTCGCGGCCCTGCTTCGCCGAGCCCCCGGCCGAGTCCCCTTCCACGAGGAAGATCTCCCGCGCCGCGGGATCGCGCTCGGAGCACTCCGCCAGCTTCCCGGGCAGGTTGTCGCCGTCGAATCCCTTCTTGCGCGTGAGCTCGCGCGCCTTGCGCGCCGCCTCGCGCGCCTGCGCGGCGTGCACGCACTTCTCGGCGATCTTCCGCGCGCTGGCGGGATCCTCCTCGAAGGCCTGGGCGAGCTTGTCGTTGACGACCGATTCGACGAGGCCGCGGACCTCGCTGTTGCCGAGCTTGGCCTTCGTCTGGCCCTCGAACTGGGGCTCCGGCAGGCGCACCGAGATGACCGCGGTGAGGCCCTCGCGGACGTCGTCGCCGGTGATCGTCCCCTTGAAGCTCTTCAGGTACCCGTTTGCCTGCGCGTACACGCCGATCGTCCGCGTGAGGGCCGCGCGGAACCCCGTCAGGTGGGAGCCCCCCTCGCGGGTGTTGATGTTGTTCGCGAACGAGAAGACGTACTCCTGGTAGCCGTCGTTGTACTGGAGCGCGACCTCGACCTGGATGTCGCCCCGGCCGCCCTCGAAGTACTGCACCTTCGGGTGCACCGCGGTCTTGTTCTGGTTGATGTACTCGACGAACTGGCGGATGCCCCCCGTGTAGTGGAAGGTGACCTTCTTTTCGTCCCGCTCGTCCTCCAGCTGGATCTTGAGCCCCTTGTTGAGGAACGCGAGCTCCCGGAGCCGGTTCGCGAGGACGTCGAAGCTGAACGTCGTGATCTCGAAGATCTCCGGGTCCGGCTTGAACCGGACCGTCGTCCCGCGCTTCGTCGTCTTCTCGCCGGCCTGGAGGTCGCTCTGCGGCTTGCCGCGGTCGTAGCGCTGGGTGTAGAGGTGCCCGTCGCGGCGAATCTCGACCTCGAGCCATTCGGAAAGCGCGTTGACGACCGACACCCCGACGCCGTGGAGGCCGCCGGAGACCTTGTACACGGAGCTCTCGAACTTCCCGCCCGCGTGGAGGGTCGTGAGCACGACCTCCGCGGCGGACTTGCCGGTGCCCGTGTGCACGTCGACCGGGATGCCGCGCCCGTCGTCGATGACCGTGCAGCTCCCATCCGTGTGGAGAATCGCGCGGATGTTCGAGCAATAACCCGCCATCGCCTCGTCGACCGAGTTGTCGACGACCTCGAAGACCAGGTGGTGGAGGCCGTAGCTGGCCGTGTCGCCGACGTACATCGCCGGCCGCTTGCGGACGGCCTCGAGCCCCTCGAGGACCTTGATGTCGCTCGCGGTGTACGTCTCGGCCGGACCCGTCCCGGCCGGAGGCCCGGCCTTCGCGGCGCTCATGCCACCCCCCGGGTCAAGACGCTGCTGGGCTCGAGGCGGCCCTCGGCCACCTGCCAGACCGCCCCGCTCCCCGTGGCCGCCGGCTGGGCGTCCGTCGCCGTGTAGACGACCTGCCCCTGGCCCTCCAGCCACGCCAGGACACGCCCCCCGACCTCGCGATCGAGCTCGGACAGGACATCGTCCAGCAGCAGGACGGGGCCCTCCCCGTGGCGCCGGCGGACGACGACCGCCACCGCCAGGCGCAGTGCCAGGGCCAGCAGCCGTTGCTCCCCGCGGGAGGCGGCCGTCCGCGCGTCGGCGCGCCCGAGCCGCACCGCCACGTCGTCGCGATGCGGCCCGACCCGCGTGAGCCCCCGGCGGAGGTCACCCGCCCGCGCCGCGGCCAAGGCGTCCAGGAGGGCGCGGCGCGTGGCGTCCCGGTCCGCGCCCGGGGCCACCGACGCCTCGTAGCTCAGCATCACCCCGGCTCCCCCGGGTGCCAGCGCGACCTGGACCTCGCGGACCGCGTCCGCCAAGAACGCCAGCGCCTCGAGCCGCCTGTGCACGATCTCGCTGCCCAGGGTCGCGAGCTGCTCGTCCCACGGTGCGAGCAACCGGTCGCCGTCCGGCCGCCCCGTGAGGTCGCCCAGGAGGCGCGTCCGCTGCTGGAGCACCAGGCGGTAGCGCCGGCACGCCTCCGCGTGCACAGGCACGAGCCTGGCCGTCGCGGCATCGAGATAGGCGCGCCGGAGATGGGGACCCCCCGCGAGCAACGCGAGGTCGGACGCCGCGAAGCTCACGGCGCCGGCCCACGGGCATAGCGTCCCTCGCACCTCGATCCCTCCCTCACGCGCGAGCAGCTCGAGCCGCACGTCGCGCATCCGGCTCCCCGCGGCGAGCTCGCCCGCCACTGTGGCCCGGCCGCCGGCATCCCAGCCGAGACAATCGGCGAGCTTTGCCGTGCGGAAGGATCGCCCGGTCAGCAGGACGTAGAGCGCCTCGAGGAGCGACGTCTTGCCCTGACCGTTGCGGCCGACGAGGACGTTCAGCCCCGGCTCAGGAGCGAAGGTAAGGGATGTGTAGCCCCGAAACCCGACCAGCTCGATCCATCGGACGTGCACCCCGGGCGGGCCTCCCCTCACATACGCATCGGCATTATAACACAGCGATACGCGTCATCCGGCGCGCCGCCCTTCTCCGCCGCGCCGAGAAGAACGCCCGGGCTCAAGCCGTCCTTCAGACCCACAACGGTCCATGGATGATCCATGGGGCCGAGCGCGTCGAGGACGTAGCGGGCGTTGAAGCCGATCGTCAGCTCCTCGCCGTCGAACTCTGCCGGCAGGGTCTCCTCGGCCTCGCCGAGCTCCTGGCTCTGCGCGGAGAGCCGCACCTGACCCGAGCTTGCCGTCAACCGGACGGGGCGCGTCCGATCGTCGGCGACGACGGCCACGCGGCGAATCGCCGCCAGCAGGGGCTCGCGCTCCACGACCAGCCGCAAGGGCGAGGACTTCGGGATGACCTGCTCGTAGTTCGGGAACTGCCCTTCCACCAGCTTCGAGACGAGCTCGAAGCCTTCCGTGCGCACGAAGAACTTGCTCTCCCCGACCGCGAGATCCACCCGCTCGGCCCCGCCCAGGACCCGGGTGAGCTCCTGGACCGCCTTCCGCGGCACGATGCCGGCCATCTCCACGTCCGCGTCCACCGCGCTCCGCGCGAGCGCCAAACGGTGGCCATCGGTGGCCACCAGCCGCAGCTCCTGCTTGCGCGCGATGAGATAGAGGCCGTTCAGGAACGGGCGGCTCTCGTCCTGCGACATCGCGTAGCTCGTCCGCCCGACCATGGTGCGCAGGAGCCCGGCCTCCACGCTCAGGGTCCCCGCCACCGCGTCCAGGTCGAGCGGGGGGTACTCCTCGGCCGGGAGCCCGACCAGCTTGAATCGGGCGGTCCCGCACTTGAGCTCGACCCCGCCGTTGTCGAGGAGCGTGAACGCGACGGGTTGCGTTGGCAGCTCGCGCACGAGCTCCACCAGCTTTCGCGCGGCCAGCGTGATGGCGCCCGGCCGGGCGACCGTTCCCGGCACCGCCACTCGCGCTCCTACCTCGAGATCCGTGGCCGCGAGGCGGAGCCCTCCCTCCCGGGCCTCGATCAGGACGTTGGCCAGGATCGGCAGCGTCTGGCGAGGCTCGACGATGTTCTGCAGGAGCTGCAGTGCACGCAGCAGTGGCTCGCGAGCGACCTGGAAGTTCATGTGTCTTAGTAACCCTCCTGAAAGAGATAAAGCAGTCGTCGTCGTAGTAGTAGGTGCTGGGGACAAGTGCGGCGGTCCGCACGCGGGCACGGCCCGGCTGATCGCGCGCCCGGTCCCGTTCTGGGGATAAGTCGGGGGACGGCAGTGGACAGGCCCGGGGCCTGATGGGGACCGTCGTGGACGACGCGGCTCACGCGAGGCGGATGGTGTTGATGATGTGGTCGAGGGTGCGGCGGAGCTTGGGGTCCTGCTGGAGGAGCGCGTCGATCTTGTTGACCGCGTGGAGGACGGTCGTGTGGTCCTTGCCGCCGAAGCCGCGGCCGATGTCGGCGTAGGAGTCGCTCGTGAGCTGGCGCGCCAGGTACATGGCCAGCTGGCGGGGAAAGGCGACGGCCTTGGTCCGGGTCTTGGCGCGGAGGTCCTGGGTTTTGACGTGAAAGACCTCGGCGACGCGGCGGAGGATGTCGTCGATCGTCACGAGGTGCTCCTCCGCCCCCCAGATGTTGGCGAGGACCTCCTGGGCGAGGTCGAGGGTCAGCGGGCGGCCGGTGAGGTTGCAGAAGGCGCGGATGCGGACGAGGGAGCCCTCGAGCTCGCGGATGTTGGACTTCACGCGGTTGGCGATGAAGTAGGCGACGTCGTCGGGGAGCGCGACGCGGTCGAGCTCGGCCTTCTTCTTCAGGATCGCCACGCGGGTCTCGAACTCCGGCGGCTGGATGTCGGCCATCATCGCCGAGAGAAACCGGGAGCGCAGGCGCTCCTCGAGGTCCGGGATCTCCTTCGGCGAGCGGTCGCTGGACAGGACGATCTGCCGTTTGGGCATGAGGTCTTCGTAGGTGTGGAAGAACTCCTCCTGGGTGCGCTCCTTGCCGGACAGGAACTGGATGTCGTCGATGAGGAGGAGGTCGATGGTCCGGTAGCGCTGGCGGAATTCCGGGGTCTTGTCGTGGCGGATGGCGGCGATCAGCTCGTTGGTGAACTTCTCGCTCGAGAGGTACTGGATCCGGAGATGCGCGCGGCTCTGGGCGAGGCGGTGGCCGATGGCCTGGAGCAGATGGGTCTTGCCGAGCCCCACGCCGCCGTAGATGAACAGGGGGTTGTACGCCTTCGCCGGGGACTCGGCGACCGCCAGGCAGGCCGCCTGGGCGAGTTGGTTTGACGAGCCGACGACGAATGTTTCGAAGCTGTAACGGGGATCGAGATCGGGCGGAACCGCGGGGGCCAGCGCCGGGGCGGGAGGCGGGGGTGCCGAGCGGTCGATCGAGAGGACGAGCTGGGCCCGCGGGCCCGCGACGAGGGCGACAGCCGCGCGTAGGGGCTCCAGGTAGCGCTGCTCGAGCTGCTGGCGGAAAAACTTATTAGGGACACTGAGTTCCAGTCGAGTGTCGTGGACATCCAGGACCCGCAGGGGACGGATCCAGGTGTCCAGCACCTCCGGGGAGAGTTTACCGTCCAGAGCGCCGAGGAGCCGTTCGTGGAGATCGTCGCGCATGGTGGAGCCTTCCTAGAGGATCGAGTTACGCACACACTTATCCACGGCGGTGGATAACTTTGGGAGCGCTGCCGTCGTCGCCTGACGCACTCGGTTACCTACGCGGTCCGTGACGGCAGGCCGCGCGCGGCAACCACGAGCGCGCGACGCTCCATTCCCGAACCGGGCGGCCCACCATAGCACGGGGGTCTGGAGAGCGGCAACCGCGCCTCCCCCGGCCGCCGTGCGGGGCGGCGCTTGACGCGGTCCTCGGCCCATCTGTAGGATGAGCGGGCTGTGCGCATTGTGCGCACTAGGAGGAAGTCGTGAAGCGGACGTTCCAACCGAACCGTCGCCGGCGCGCCAAGACGCATGGATTCCGCGAGCGCATGTCCACGAAAGGCGGCCGGAAGGTGCTGAAGCGGCGGCGCGCCAAAGGGCGTCGCCGGCTGGCAGTCTGAGCGGAGTGCCTGGGGCGGTGCCCGCGCGTGCGGGACTGCCGCGGGCGGAGCGGCTCCGGTCCCGCGCGGAGTTTGATCGACTCTTCCGTCGCGGGGCGCGCGTGGAGGGCCCTGCGTTCGTGCTGCTCTGGCGACGGGAGCCCGGACCACGCGCCGTGGGCTTCGCCGTGGGCCGACGGCTTGGTGGCAGCGTGGTGAGGAACCGGGCGCGGCGGCGTCTCCGGGAGGCGTACCGGCGGCAGCGTGGGCTCGTGCCGTCGGAGGGGATCCGCCTCTGCTTCATTGCCCGCCAGCCGGCACTGACGAGTCCCTTCGATCAGCTGGTCGACGCGATGGCCGGCGCGCTGGCGCAGACCGCTCGACGCCCCGGCTGACTACTCGATAAAAAGAATGGAAAAACGAGCACTTATAGCGATCGCGCTGTCCGTCGGCGTACTGCTGGCCTGGCAACTGTGGGTCGCCGCGCCCACCCCGGTGCCTGAGCGCCCGCGTCCCCCGGAGACCGCCGGGTCGGCGCCGGCCGTTCCCACCCCCGGCGGCGACGTCGGCGTGCCCCGGCCGACCGCGGTGCCCCGGGGGAACCAGTCGGCCGTGTCCGTCGCGGAGGTGGTCTCGCCGCGCTACCGGGCGAGCTTCGCCGCCGACGGGAGCGTGACCGCCTGGACCATCGAGTACCGAGGGGCGAAGCGACTCGTGGTGGAGGGCCCGCTCCGTCCGCTCACGGTCGCGGTCCAGCGGCCGGGGCAGGCCCTGGAGCTCGTGGCGCTGCGTCCGGATGCCGCGCGGGTGGAGGTCAGCGCAAGCCAGCCCGCGGGGAAGCTGACCTTTACCGGAACCACGTCGGACGGCCTTCGCATCCGGCGGACGCTCGAGTTCCGCGCCGATTCCTACCGGGTGGGCGCCGCGTTCCAGGTCGACGCGCCGGCCCGTGGAGCCGGACCCGTGGACGTGCTCATGTACTGGGCCACGCCGGTCTCCGAGCCGGGCCCGACCCCTGACCAGCCGTGGCACACGTTCGGGGAGGGCAAGGACGGGCGGCACCTCCTGGGGCGGATCCTCATCGACCGGCCTGGCGCCGATCCCGAGGCGCACGATGCCCCGGCCCCGGCGCTCAAGGACGCCAAGGAATCGCCGGGCGGGCCCGAGCTGAAGGATCCGCACGTGGTGCCGGACGCCGTGGTCGCCGGCGAGCACCGGTGGGTGGCCCTCGAGGACGACTACTTCATCGCGGCCCTGGTGGGCCGACCGGGAACCGCGCTGAGCCGGGGACGCGCGCGAGATGTCGCGGAGGCCGGGCTCGTGTTCCGCGACGTCCAGGTCGCCGCCGGCCAGACCTGGGAGGGAACCGGCGACCTCTACGTAGGGCCGAAGGAGTGGGATCGCCTCCGCGCGCTCGGGGTGGGGCTCG
>JBGQGN010000072.1:0-11145 GCA_041497395.1 Methylomirabilia bacterium | reverse complement strand
TCCGTGCGGAAGACGGTCTCGGACAGGGCCATCGTCCGGCGGATCGCCTCGTCCTCGGTCGTGTCCTGGCCGAGCTCCGCGGCCTCCTTGATGAGCTGGAGCGCGCGGTTCGGCCGCTCCGCCAGCGTGCGCCCGAGCTCGAGGGCCGCGGCCAGCGCCTGGCCCGGCGGGACCACGCGGTTGACGAGCCCCCAGCTCCGCGCGGTCTCGGCGTCGATCGGGTCGCCCGTGAACATGAGCTCCTTGGCGCGGCCCTCGCCCACCCGCCGCGGCACGCGGACGGTTCCGCCGCTCCCGGGGAGCACGCCGAGCTTCACCTCCGGCAGGGCCAGCCGCACGTCCGCGCCCGCGATCAGGATGTCGCAGCAGACGGCCAGCTCGAGCCCGCCGCCGTAGGCGAGCCCGTTCAGCGCGGCGATCGTCGGCTTCGGGAAGTCGTCGAGCCGACTGTACGCCTCGTTCTCCGGCGCGAGCTTCTTCCGCACCACGTCGTCCTGGACCGACGGGAACTCGCTCACGTCCGACCCGGCGCAGAAGGCCCGCGACCCCGCGCCCGTGACCACGAGCACGCGCGCGGCCGGGTCGGCGGCCAGCCGGTCGAGCGCGGCCCGGAGCCGGCGCGTCAGCTCGAGGGTCACCAGGTTGAGGGGCGGATTGTCGAGCGTCAGCACGGCGACGCCCGCCTCGACGGTCACGCGGATCAGCTCCGGCTCGCTCATGGCTCGGGACGCCTCCTCTGGCGGGGTGACGGCCGCCGGCGGAACTCGGCGAGGATGCCCATCGGCTCGGGCCGGAACAGGCGCGGGTCCATGGGACGCGGCGGCACCGGCACCCGCACGGGGAAGCCGATGCGCGCGAGGACATCCTGTTCGAGGTCCACGCCGGGCGCGACCTCGACGACCTCGATCCCGTCAGCTCCGAGCCGGAACACCGCGCGATCGGTCACGTACATGACCTGCTGCCCCCGCGCCCGCGCGTACCGCCCGCTGAAGGTGATCTGCTGCACGGCCGGCACCCACTTCGCGGTCCGCCCCTCCCGGACGAGGCGCACGCCCCCGGTCCCGTCCGGTTGGATCTCGAGGCCGTCGGCGGTGAGCGTCCCGGAGAACACGACCTTCCGCGCGCCCTGGCTGATGTTGACGAAGCCACCCGGCCCGTTGACGACGCGGCCGAAGCGGCTCACGTTGACGTTCCCCTCGGCGTCGACCTCGGCGAACGAGAGGAAGGCGACGTCGAGCCCGCCGCCGTCGTAGAAGTCGAACTGGTAGGGCTGGTCGACCATCGCGTCGTAGTTGTGGCCGGCGCCGGCGTCGTTGCCGCCCGCCGGCACACCGCCCACGATCCCCTGCTCCACGGTCAAGGTCACGTCGCGGTGGATCCCCTCCTCGGCCGCCACCGGGGCGATCCCGTTCGAGACGCCGAACCCGAGGTTCACGATCGCCCCCGGGAAGAGCTCGAGCGCCGCCCGCCGGGCGATGACCTTGCGGATGTCGAGCGGCAGCCGCGGAAGCCCCGCGTCCGGCCGCCGGATCGCGCCCGCGTAGGCGGGGTCGTACCGGGTGACGTAGGTCTGCCACTCGTCGGGCACGACGACGAGATAGTCCACGAGCGCCCCCGGGACCTTCACCTGCTTGCCGGGGAGCGTCCCCGCCGCGGCGATCCGCGAGACCTGGCAGACGACGGGCGCCCCGCGATTGCGGGCGGCCTGGGCGATGGAGAGCTGCTCGCCGAAGTAGGGCTCGTCCTCCATCGTGACGTTGCCCCGCTCGTCGGCGGTGGTCCCGCGGATCACCGCGAGGTCGATCGGCTGGGCGCGGTAGAAGAGGTACTCCTCGCCGTGGAGCGTCACGAGCTCGACCAGGTCCTCCGTCGTCCGGGGGCTCTGCTTGCCGCCGCCCAGGCGCGGGTCGACGAAGGTGTGGAGGCCCGTCCGCGTCAGGAGACCCGGGCGGCCGGCGGCCATGTCCCGGCAGAGCTGGGACAGCGCCCCCTGGGGCAGCGTGTACGCCTCGATCTCGTCGGCGGCCGCCATCGCGCCGATGGCCGGGCAGTTGTTGAAGCCCGCCGACACCACGCGCTTGACGAGGCCCGGCTGGGCGAGGCGGCCCAGGCCCGTGGTCTTCCAGTCGCCGATCGCGACCACGCTCATGAGCGAGAGGTCGCGTGGCCGCCCCGTCGCGCGGAAGCGCTCGGCCAGGCGGACGATCCACGCCTCCGGCACGGCATGGCCGCCGCCGGAGCCGCCGAGCAGCACGTGATCCCCGTCCCGCGCGAGGGCGACGGCGGCGTCGAGGTCGATGATCTCGGCCACGGGTGAGGAGACTAGGCCAGAAGCCGGATCAGCGCAATTGCGGTCGCGGCACGGGCCGCGCCGGCCGCCCTGGGCTCGGTCGGGCGGGGCGCCTCAGTGGGATCGGGCTCTCTTCTTCTCCCTTGCCCGGAGCGTCGAGCTCCCGCCCAGCCAGCCGAGCCGCCAGAACACGCCCACCAGCCCCAGCCCGAGCGCGCCCATCACGCCCAGCACGGCCGGGTAGCCCAGCTCCCACTTGAGCTCCGGCATGTGCTCGAAGTTCATGCCGTAGATGCCGGCGATCAGGGTCAGGGGCAGCATGATGCTGGACACCACGGTCAGCACCCGGGCGATCTCGCTCGTCCGGTTGGCCGCCGCCGCCTGGATGCCGCCCAGGACCCCGTCGAGCAGGTCACGGGACGAGTCGACCGCCTCGCGGATGGCCAGCGCGTTCCGGAGCATCTCGAGGAACGAGTTCCGCCCCTCGTCGCTGACGAAGCGGCTCCGCTTCGTGCCGAGGAGCATCAGCACGATGTGGAGGCTCGCCGCCAGCTTCTTCAGCGTGAGGATGTTGCGGGCGGCGATGGCAACACTCTCGGGGACGCCGCCGCTGCTGCCCGCGGCCAGATCGGCCTCGAGGAGGTCGAGGTAGTTGTCGTTGGCGAGATTCAGGTGCGCGTAGTCGTAGAGGCAGCGCTGCAGGAACAGGAACGCGATGAAGCCGGGCGTCTTCCCGGCCAGATGAAAGCTGTCGATGCAAGTCTCCTTGATCTGGTCCACGGCGTCCAACCGCCGCCGGTGATACGTGATCACGTAGTCCACGCCGAGCACGAGGATCATGCGGGCGGACTCGATCTCCGCGATGGTCTGAGAGGTGTCGAGGTGTCGCTCCGGCTCGTAGATGGGATAGAGATAGAAGGCGAGACAGTCCGACCGCTCCACGATTCGCGGAAGCACCTCCGGCCGGTCGAAGTGAGAGACGAGCACGAGGTCGATGTCCATGCGCCGGAGGACCTCGTTCATCGGGGTGATGTCCGGGGCCTCGATGTCGATCCAGGAGAACACCACCGGGTCCTGCAGCTCGGCGTCGAACCCGGCCAGGTCGAAGGTGCGCACCGTGTGGTTCGACGGGTCGAAGCTGATCCCGTGGAAGACGAGGCCGGGCGTCCCCGCCAGCGGCACCAGCGAGTCCTTGACGGACGTCATGCGGCGCTAGTGTGCCACCGCCGGGGCGCGAGCGACAAGCAACGCGGAGCGGCGCGGGCGAGGTCGCCGACGCCATCGGCATCCGGGCGGACGCGAGGGAGCGCGCCGCTTGCTCGTTCCCGCGCTCCCGGAGGACGCGGTCCCGGCGTGGTTCCCGCCGGCGCGCAGGGGGGCGAGGTCCTGTCCTAGGATGGGAGCGCGGCGCCGGGTCGGGGCGAGCCAACGGGGCATGCGGCGGGGATGACGATCCCCTCCCGCTCGAGCTGGACTCCTCCCCGGGCGAAGTACCGGCGCCCCGGGCCCACCGTCCAGTAGCCCACCGAGCCCACGACGGTCCGGGCGGTCTTTCCTTCCATGACGTGGCGCGCGGGAGCGTTCCACCAGGCCACCAAGCCGACGAGCCGCGTGAGGCGGCGCGCGCGCGCCCGCTCGAGGGCGAGGAACGTCCCGGCCGTGTGAAGACCCTGGCCCCGGTACCGCGGCGCTGTGTAGACATCGACGACGCAGAGGTCGCCGGCCTGCGGGCGCAGCGATCTCCCGAGGTAGGGGAGGAACGCCGGTCGCACCGCCTCCCAGCGCCAGTGCGCGAGATCGCCAGCGATCCATGCAGCCCAGCATTCCTGGCCTTCCTCGAGGCGGCGCCGGGCCTCGGCCCGGGCTGGCCAGAGGTCGCCGTCGCCGACAAGCAGCTGAGCCGGATCCTCGATCGGGCCCCACCGCACCCCGGGCAGCCGCGGAGCGGACTCGCTTCCGTCGACTGCCCGCACGGTGATGAGGTACTCACGCCGGACGAGCCAGGTCGCGGCCACGATCGGGAACCGGTGTCCGGTCGCCGCCCAGGAATCGCGCGCGCGCCGGGCCAGCGGGCGGAGGGACGCCGTCACGAGGCCGAGCCCGCCCGCGGGACCTGCCCGGCCGGGACCCTGGACGTGATGACGAGCCGTTTGCCGGAGGGCGCGCGCTCGATCGCCTCGACGATCTCCACGCGCACACGCGTCCCCGGACTGAGCAGTGTCTCGAGCTGGTTCCGGAGGGTGTCACCGATCCCCGCAGAGTAGCGCGCCGTCGGCACCACGCGCAGCTCGACCGTCCCGACCGACTCCTGCACGGCCTGATACTCCCACACGTACGGAAGGACATCCCCGATCGTGACCAGAAACTGCCCGAGCACGGCCGCGGATACCGCACGGCCGTCGCCGGTGATCAGCGTCTCGGTCACCCGGCCCTCGATCGCGCCGAGCGTCGGCCAGCCGCGGCCACAGGGACATGGCGTGCCGAGGAGGGCCGTGTCGCCGAGCTCGTAATTGATGAATGGCATCACCCGGTTGAGCAGGTCGGTGACGACCACGCGACCCCGCTCGCCCGGGGCCACGTTTCGCCCTGCCTCGTCCACGACGCGCACGATCGCCCGCTCCGCGTTGACGTGGAGGACGGCCGGGTTGTCCGGACAGGTTTGGGCGATCCGCGGGATCTCGAGACAGGAGTAGTGGCTCCGGACTGGGGCGCGAAACGCTCGCTCGATCGCGGCGCGCTCGGGCGGCAGCAGGGTCTCGGCCGCGGTGATGACGGCGCGCGGGGCGATCGCCAGGGAGCCTCCCCCCTCCAGCAGCTCGCGGGCGAGGCGAGCCGCGTAGGACGCGTACGCCCAGACGTGATACGGCCGGCGCCGCGCCGAGCGGGCGATCGTGGGCCAGAGCGTCGCCAGCGTCGTGTCCGGGCCGGCAAGCCAGATCTGCTCACGGCCGAGCACCCACCGGCGGAGGCGGGCGGTCCCTGGCCCGATGTGCCGGCCGGCCAGGTAGAAGTGGCGCGGGCTCGCGATGACGACCTCCGTGTGCCAGAACGCCGTGCCGGCCCACTCCAGGAAGAAGAGATAGGCGCCGATCCACGTGTCCGCCGCCGCCCGGTCCAGGTAGAACTCGAGCGGGTGCCCGCTCGAGCCCGAGGTCACCCCGTACATTCGCCGCCGGGCGGGCAGGTTCTCGGCGGTGACGCCGTCCGGAAAGCGGCGGCGGAGGGCGGCCTTCGTGGTGATTGGCACCCGCGCGAGATCGTCGACCGCACGGATCGCTCGGGGGTCGACGCCAGCGGCGTCGAGCACCTCGCGGTAGTGGGGGACGTGCGCCCTGGCGTGCGCGAGCAGGGCTTGCAGACGCTCGACGACGCGCGCCTCGAGCTCCGCCGGCGTGGTCCACTGAAGGGCCCGCAGCCTCTGCATCTCGGTCCAGAAACGGCGCCCGCTCAGTCGCTCGTACGCGGGAAACACCAGCCGGGGGACGAGCCAGCTATGCATCGACGGGGCTCGGCGCCCGGGAGACGATGACGGGCCGTTTGCCCGATGGTTCCGGTAGGATCCGGTCGACCACCTCGACCCGGAGCGTCACGTCACCGCCGAGCCACGCCTGGAGCTCCGCCCGTAGCGCGTCGGCAGTGCTCGACGTGAAGCGCGGCGCCGGTACCACCCGGAGAACCACCTGGTCCGACGCGGTCTGCTCGGCCTGGTACTCCCAGATCTCCGCAGCCCGGCCGCCCACCGAGGGAAGCTGGTTCAGGAGGATCGCCGAGAGGACGCGGCCGGACGGCGTCCGGATGACCTCGCTGGTGCGCCCCTCGAGGCCCACCAGCGTGGGCCAGCCGCGCCCGCACGGACAGGCCCCAGCGGTCGCACCCCAGTCCCCAATGTCGTAGTTCACGAAGGGCTGGACGTAGTTGGACAGCACCGTCAGCAGGAGGCGGCCGGGCTCGCCCGACTTGGCCGGTGTGCCGTCCGCGCGCGCCACCCAGAACACCGCCCGCTCGGAGTTCACGTGGAGGACGGCCGGGTTGTCCGGACACGTCTGGGCGACGTGCATCGCCTCCCAGCTCGAGTAGTGGTTCACGACGCGGGCGCGGAACGCCCGGGCGATGACGGCCGCGCGCGCCGCGGTGAGCGTCTCGGAGCAACTGATCACGACGCGTGGCGCCGCCGGCAGCTCCACGTCAGCGGCGAGGAGCCGGGCCCCCAGCTCCGCCGCGTACGCGGGATAGGCCCGAACGAAGTAGCCCCGACGGACCGGAATGCGGGACACGATGGCGCAGAACTCCACCGCCGTGAGCTCCGGACCGAGCATCGCGCGGACGTCCTCGCCGAGGACGAGGCGCCGGAACGGGCGCCCGGCCGTCGAGACGCCCCCGGCGGCGGCATGGGACGCGCGCCCGCGCCGGACGCCCAGGTCGAGCCGCGACTGCCAGCGCGCAGCGCCAGCCCACTCGAGGAAGAAGAGGTACGAGGCCAGCGTCTCGTCGGCACTGGCGGCCTCCGCGAATCTCGAACGGGAAGCCCGTCGAGCCGGACGTCGTCGCCGTGAAGCGACGGTGGGCGGGCCGGTCGTCGGCGACGATGTCGTCCGGAGGCCGGGCTCGGAGTGCCGCCTTGGTCGTCGCGGGCAGCCGGGCGAGGTCCTCCACGTCCCGGATCGCGCCGGGATCGACGCCCGCGTCGCCGAACAGCTCCCGGTAGTACGGTACGTGACGCTGGGCGTGGACGAGGAGGGCGCGGAGCCGCCCCGCGGCGCGAGCCGCCAGCTCGCCCGGCGAGCGCCACTGAAGCTCCCGCAGCTCCTGGACGGTCGTCCACAGCCGGCGGCCGGTGAGTCGCTCGTAGACGGGGAAGACGAGGCGCGGGACGAGCCAGCTATACACGGCCCGCCGCCCGCACCTGACGGGGGGCGCGCCCGCCGTCCACGGCCCAGCGTCCCCCCGGTCGCCGGAACAGCTCGTGCCACAGCTGGACGCCCAGCACGGCCCACAGGAGCTGCCCGTCGGACCGTGGATCCGCGCGGTGACGGGCGACAAGCGCCTGCACGGCGGCCGCATCGAAGTAGCCGTCCGCGCGCAAGCGGTCCGGTGACAGCAGGGCCCGGGCGAACTCCGGCAGCCGCTCACGCAGCCACGCCCCGACCGGCGCGCGCAGGGGGCGCTTCCGCCGCCAGACTATGTCGGCCGGGAGGTCCCCGGCCATCGCTCGGCGCAGGATGTACTTCTCGCGGAAGCCGCGCAGACAGAATCCCGCCGGGATCTCTGACGCCAGCTCGACCAGCTCGTGATCGAGAAACGGCACGCGCGCCTCGAGACCGAACGCCATCGTCGTGCGGTCGAGACTCCCCGTCATGTACCCCGCCAGACGCGTCAGGAGGTCGTGGTACCGGAGGCCCGCAAAGCGATCCGGGGGTGTGGACGGGTCGCTGGCGGGCTCCTCGCCGTCGTGCCCCGCTGCGGCGAACTGGTCTCGGAGATCAGCGGAGAAGAGCGCACGGCGATCCTCCCCGCCGATCGGGCCCGCCAGGCGGGCGTACCGCGGCAAGTCCATCGCGCCCGGCGCCAGCAGGAGCCTGCGTCCCCACGGCCACCGCCCGCCGCTCACCCGCCCGACCACGAGAAGCTTCCGGAGCCACAGCGGGAGGGTTGCCACCGGATGGAGGAGCCGATCAGCAAGGTGCCACGCATAGCCCCCGAACACCTCGTCCGCCCCCTCACCGGTGAGGACCACCTTGACGTGGCGGGCCGCGGCCTCGGCCAGCAGGAGGCGCGGCAGGTCCGGGGTGTAGGCCGAGGGCGTCTCCACGTGCCACAGGACCTCGGGGTAGCGCTCGAGCCCCGAAGCGTCGCACAGGACGCGCTCGTTCGGCAGCTCCTGTCCGGGGATCTCGGCCAGCAGGCGCTGCCCGCGCGTCTCGTCGTACGCGGGCGCCTCGAAGGCGAGGGTGAACGTGGGAAACGGTCCCACGATCCGGCGGGCGAGTGCGGCAACGGCGCTGGAGTCCAGGCCGCCGCTGAGCCAAGCGCCGACGCGCACGTCGGCCCGCACGTGCAGCGCCACCGTCTCCGCCAGCTTCGCGTGAAGGGCCTCGGCCCAGTCCTCCGCGCGACGCTCGTGGCGCGGCCCGCGCGAGAGGACCTCGGCCAGCCGCCAGTACGGCCGGACGACCGTGCGCCCGCCCTCGTAGAGGAGCCAGTGGCCCGGGGGCAGCCGCCGGATCCCGCGGAACAGGGTGCCCGGGTCCAGGACGAAGCCGAACAGGAAGACCTCGTCCAGCGCGCGCACGTCGAGCGCCCCGGGCAGGACGCCGGCCGCGAGGATGGCCTTCTGCTCCGACGCGAAGTAGAGTCCCCCGGGTGTCTCGGCATAGTGGAGCGGCTTGATCCCCAGCCGGTCCCGCGCGAGCCAGAGCCGGTGTTGCCGGGCGTCCCAGAGCGCGATCGCGAACATCCCGCGGAGGCGGCTGACGCTCTCGACGCCCTCCTCCTCGTAGAGGTGGACGATCACCTCGACGTCGGAGGCCGTCCGGAACCGGTGACCGCGAGTCTCCAGCCAGGCGCGGAGCTCCACGTGGTTGTAGATCTCGCCGTTACAGACGACCAGGATGGATCCGTCCTCGTTGCCGATGGGCTGGTCCCCGGTCGCGAGGTCGACGATGGCCAGGCGCTGGACGCCGAGCCCGATGCCCGGCCCACTGTACGCACCGCGACTGTCCGGCCCGCGATGCCGGAGCGCGGCGGCCATGCGCATGGCAAGGTCACCTGGCGCGGGTCGGCTCGGATCGGACAGGGCGACCCCCGCGATGCCGCACACGGCGAATCCTCCCGACCCTCCCGACTGCGAAGGCGCCGCCAGTATGGCATGCCTACCGGCACGCCCTCTGGGCTCGCGGGGTCGCTAGGGTGAGGTCAGGCGGCGCGGACCGTCGACCACCGGCGCTGGAGCGCGCGGAAGATCGCGAGCGCGGGCAACGTCGCCAGCCACAGGATCGCGGCCAGCCACAAGGCGGCGGCCCCGCCGCTCCGATCGATCAGGTAGCCGGCCACGACCGGGACGATCCCCATGCACGCCGCCGCACGCGGCCGCCGACCCGACAAGGCCCACCGTGATCACCGTGTCGCGCCGCCGGACCCGGTCCAGGAGCGCGCCGCCGAGGGGCACCGTGGCGATGCTCAGGAACGAGGCCCCGCTGACGACCAGGTTCGCGGTGGCGGGGGGCGCGCCCCGCTCCAGGAGGAGCTTCGGCCCGAAGCTCAGGACCAGGATGAAGGCGGCGTTCAGCGTGGAGGAGCACGCCGCCCGCGCCGCTCACGAGACGGCCCCCGGCGACCAGCGGCCAGGACTCGCCGACCGCGACACCCGCGCCCGCCGAGCGTCATGAGGCCGAGAGCCGAAAGCACGACCGCCCGGTCGCCGAACCGCGCCCCCAGCACTCCTCCGGACAGCGCGAGGAACGCGCCCGGCAGGAGGTAAAGCCCGATCAGCGTCCCTCGCCGGGCGTAACTGAGGCCGAGATCCCCTACCAGGAACGGGCCCACCGCCGCCACCGACTGGGCCTGGAAGCCCATCGCGGTCCGCGCCACCACCACGAGCGCAAGGACCACCCACCGGTTCTGCATGGCCGACGCTCAGGAAGACCGGCCGACTGGCCTAGCCGGCCTTCCGGAACAGCTCGTAGCGCTCCGCGAGGAACTCCGGGTTCGGCCGGGATTCCGGCCGGCTCGGCACCATGATCGTCTTGCCCTGGAAGCCGATGAGCCCGTGCTGGAGCGTGGGGCCGTCCTTCTCTCGCAGAATGTCCACGCGCAACTCCACGGTGAGGTCGGGGCGGATCCCAAGGATGTGGCGATCAAACGCGGCGTGATGCAGCGGACACAGTGCGAGCCCATTGGGGATGGTGGGTTCGCCCCGTGGATGGCCATCCGGCAAGATGTGTGCCGCGTCGAGCAGCTCCCGACGCCGGAAGCGGCAGACGGCACATTGCGTCTGGTACGCTCGCAAGATGCGTTCGCGGAATGCCCGCTGGTGGAGTCGGCGCAGCGTGACGACGGTCACGTATGCGCGCCGAGCCTCCGCAACCACCGGTTCTTCTCCCGCACCCGAGACGAGAGCACGCTCGGGCTCGTCGACGGCAACGGTGAAGGAGAGATTGCCCGGATCGTCCCCGACCACGTAGACCGGCCAGGCCGCCACGTAGCGTCCCGGGACGACGCCGTGGAGGTACACGAGAGGAACCCGGCGGCGCATGGCGAGGCGCAGGCCGACGTTGTCACGGTGGTGCGGATCGGACCCGCGGTATCGATAGAGGATGACGTCGGACCGCACCTCATCCTCGTAGGGGCGCGGACGACCCTCGACGACAGGCGCCGTGTAGATACTGAGCGGCATGTCCGGCAGGATCGCGGGCTTGAAGATGCCCTGTGGCCCCATGAGGGGAACCCGGTGTCCCTCGAAGTCAAACCCTCGCTGCAGCACCTCGTAGGGCAGCGTGTCCGGATGCAGGAGCACCTGCTCTGCGAGGAACTGGAAGGTCGCGAGCCGCACGCGGCTGTCGAGGTCGTCCACCTCTCGCTCCCTGGGTCGGCGTGAACCTACGGCAGGATCGAAGGAGACGCAATGGCTGGCGCGCGCGAACAGCGGACGTTTTCGCCGCTCAGCGCGGGGCGCGGAGGCGGGCCGTCTCGTCCGGGAGGATCGCGAGCGTGGTCGGGTCGAGAGCGACGCCGTACTCCCGGCGGGCGTACTCGACCGTGATCTTCTCCTCGAGGACGTCCCAGCGGACGCGCTCCGGATCGCGCGTCATCGGATCGCCCCAGCCGCCGGGGCCGGCGTACACGTGCCGGAAGACGTC
>JBGQGN010000071.1:0-11150 GCA_041497395.1 Methylomirabilia bacterium | reverse complement strand
GCCGTTCATGCTGGAGCGCTGGGACCGGGGTGACCGCATCGTCCTCAAGCGCAACCCCGAGTATCACGTCAAGGGCCTGCCGAAGCTCGAGCGGGTCACGTTCCGGTTCATTCCCGACGCCAACGCCGCCCTGGCCGCGCTCCAGGCGGGCGATATCGACGTGATGGCGTTCGGCCTGGGGCCGGAGTCGGTCGAGGTTGTTCGCCGCGCGCCGGCCCTGCAGCTCATCCAGGGCGAGACCACGAACGACGTCATCCTGGCGCTCAACAACTCGAAGAAGCCGTTCTCCGACATCAAGGTCCGGCGCGCGATCACGCACGCCATCGACAAGCCGGAGGTCGTGAAGGGGGCGATGTTCGGATTCGGGCGGGTCCTCGGGTCCAATGTCGACCCGCTCAACCCCTACTTCGTCGACATGGCCAAGGCGGTGCCGTACGACCCGGCGCGGGCCAAGCAACTCCTCACGGAGGCGGGATACCCGAGCGGCTTCGAGGCCGTCCTCAAGGTCACGCCGCAGTACTCGTACACGGTGCGGACGGGAGAGGTGCTGCTCGCGCAGCTCGCCAAGGTCGGTATCCGCGTGAAGCTCGAGCAGATCGAGTGGGGCCAGTGGCTCGATCGCGTCTACAAGAACGCCGACTACGACATGACGATCATCGGGCACGCCGAGGCCTGGGACGCCGGCAACTACGCGAACCCGAAGTACTACTACCGGTACGAGAGCCCGCGCTTCCAGACAGTCTTTCAGGAGTCCGAGCTGATGCTCGACGACAAGAAGCGCCGCGAGCTGTACGTCCAGCTCCAGAAGATCATGGCCGACGAGGCGCCCGTCGTCTGGCTCTACGTGTACCCGCGCCTGGTGGCGGCCAAGAAGGGCGTCCAGGGCATCTGGAAGGACCTCCCCACTCCATCCCTGGACCTCTCGGAGGTGGGCTGGGCGAAGTAGCGTCGCACGCGACCGTGCCGTCACCCGCCGCCGCCCGCCCCGGGGCCCGCCTCTGGGCGGCGCCGTCTCGGGCGTCCGCGGCACGGAACGGTCCATGCGCCGGCTGATCCTGCGCCGGGCCGTGGCGTTTCTCGCCACGCTCTTCGTCGTCTCGCTGCTGATCTTCACCGTCGTCCGGATACTGCCCGGGGACCCGGCGCTCCTCATCATGGGCACGGAGGCGAGTCCGGAGGCGGCGGCGGCGCTCCGGCGCGCGATGGGGCTCGACCGGCCCATCCTGGTCCAGTACGTGGAGTGGCTCGGGAGCGCGCTCCGGGGCGACCTCGGGCGGTCGATTCAGTACGACGTGGGCGTCGGGCGCCTGGTCCTGAGTCGTCTCGCCGTCACGCTGCCGCTCACCGTCCTCGCCGCCGCCTTCATGGTGCTGACGGCCATCCCGCTCGGGGTCTACGCGGCGACCCGGCAGGGGCGGGCGGGCGACTACCTCGCGATGCTCCTCTCGCAGCTGGGCATCGCGATTCCGTCGTTCTGGGCCGGGCTCCTCCTGATCCTCCTCTTCGCCGTGCGCCTCGGCTGGGTGCAGGCGGGCGGGTTCGACGGGTGGTCGGGCGGGGTCTGGTTGGGGCTCCGGGCGCTGCTCCTGCCGGCCTTCGCGCTCGGGGTGATCCAGGCGGCCATCCTCACACGAACGACACGCGCCGCGGTTCTCGAGGTCCTCCGAGCCGACCACGTGCGGACCGCGCGCGCGAAGGGCCTCGCCGAGCGGACGGTGACCTGGAAGCACGTCCTGCGGAACGCGCTCCTCACGATCGTCACGATCGTGGGACTCCAGCTCGGGCAGCTCCTGACCGGCAGCATCGTGCTGGAGAATGTCTTCTACCTGCCGGGCCTGGGCCGCCTCGCCCTCGGCGCGATCAGCGCCCGGGACTTGCCGGTCGTGCAGGGCGTGGTGCTCTTCGTCGCGGTGACGGTCGTCACGCTCAACTTCATCGTGGACGTCCTCTATGTGGTGCTCGACCCGCGGATCCGGTATGAGTAGGCGCTGGCGTCGGGCGCTCCACCATCCCGGGTTCGCGCTCGGCCTGGCGCTCACCGTCGCGATCGTCGGAACCGCCGTCTGCTCCCTCGTGTACACGCCGCGGGACCCCCTGCGCATGGATCTCGCGGCCCGCCTGGAGGGGCCGTCCGCGACCCACCCGATGGGCACCGACCAGTACGGGCGCGATCTCCTGTCCCGGGTCATGCGCGGCGCCATCGCCTCGCTCGCCGTCGGGGCCGTGGCGGTCGCGATCGGGATGAGCGTCGGCGTGATCCTGGGCGCGGCCGGTGGCTGGATCGGCGGCTGGCTCGACGAGGCGGCGATGCGGCTGACGGACGCGGTCTACGGGTTCCCGGCGGTACTCTCCGCGCTCTTGGTCACGTCGGTGTTCGGCCCGGGCGTGCTCATCAGCATGGTCGCCGTCGGCATCGCGTACGTGCCGGTCTTCGCGCGGCTCACGCGGGCGAACGTCCTGTCGCTTCGGGCGCAGGAGTTCGTCACGGCCGCGCGGGCGCTCGGGGCCCGTGACGGGCTGATCCTCTGGCGCCACGTCCTGCCCAACACGGTGTCGCCGCTGATCGTGCAGGCGACCATCTCGTTCCCCCTGGCGATTCTCGCCGAGGCGGCCCTGTCGTACCTCGGGCTCGGGCCCCAGCCGCCCCATCCGTCGTGGGGGCTCATGCTGCGGGAGGCCCAGAACTTCCTGCAGCTCTCCCCCTGGTACGCGGTCTTTCCCGGGGCCGCCATCGCGCTCGCCGTTCTCGGCTTCAACCTGCTCGGGGACGGGCTCCGCGACCTCCTGGATCCACGGGCCAGCTGACGCCCCGCCCCGCGGCGGTGGTCAGCGATCGGGAGGGACCGGCAGTCTCCCGTGCTGGAAGAGCGACAGGTAAGCCTGGTGGACCTCGCGGATGCCCGCGGCCAGATCCATCATGTGCGGCGCGTGGTCCGTCCATGCCAGGGACCGGAACCTCAGGCGGCTGGGCTGGAGCCGGCTCACGGAGTCGGGCATGCAGATGATGCGAGGTGCCCGCTTCACGACCCGGGTGAAGATGCCGATGACGCCGGCGATCGAGATGCTCTGCTCGCTGGCGAAGATCTTGACGAGGGACGTGGGCCGATCGGCCCGCCGCAGGCGGTCCAGACAGCGGAGGACGTAGCGCGCGGCGTCCCCGACGTGGAGGTAGTCTCGAAGCGTGTCGAGCGGAACGTAGACGTGGAGCGGCCGCCCGTGGACGAGGCTCTGCGAGAGCCGGGCGATGAGTCCAGTGGTCCGGTCGACTCCTCCCCGCTCCACGGGAGGAGGGCTCACGGCGGCTCGACGAGCATTCACCCGGGACGCGGTCGCGACGGTCCGCTCCCGTCGAACAAGAACCCATTTCGCACCACTCGTCAAGACCGGCCCGGGGCGGCCCGGGTCCGGGCGCTTCAGCTGGCCCCGGCGTACGCGGCGACGACCTCGGTGACGGGTCCGGTCTGACGCACCTCACCCCGCTCGAGCCACACGGCGCGCTGACACGTGGTGGCCACCAGGCGCTGGTCGTGCGAGACGAGCACGATGGCCGTGCCGCTGGCCCGAAAGGCCTCGAACCGCTCCTTGCACTTCGCCTGGAACGCCTGGTCGCCCACGGCCAGCACCTCGTCCATGAGCAGGACGTCGGGACGCTGCTCCGTGGCGATGGCGAACCCCAGGCGCGCCACCATTCCCGACGAGTACGTGCGCAGCGGCGCGTCGATGAAGGACGTCAGCTCCGCGAACTCGACGATGCGGTCGAACGAGGCATCCAGCGCCCGGTGCGAGAGCCCGAGAAGCGTCCCGTTGAGGTAGAGGTTCTCGCGCCCCGTCAGGTCGGAGTGGAACCCCGCCCCGTAGTCGAGGAGGGGTGCGACCCGACCCCACGCGCGGACCCGGCCCTCGGTGGGTCGGAGGACGCGGGCGATCAGCTTCAGGAGCGTGCTCTTGCCTGCGCCGTTGCGACCGACCAGGCCGAGGACCTCACCCGGGTGGACCTCGAAGCTCACACGGCGCACCGCCCAGAACTGCTCGTAGGTGAGTCGGTTCCGGAGCGCCCGGATGGCGTACTCCTTGAGCGAGCGGACCTTCTCGTGTGGGACGCGGAACCGCATCGAGACCTCCTCGAGGCGAATGGCGGGCTCCCGCTCGGAGGACGGCACCCCTGCGCCCATCACAGGCGGCTGGCGAGACCGTCCGCGCGGGCCGTGAACAGGAACCAGCCGATCAGGAGCGCGGTGGCCGCCGTGCCGAAGGCGACGAGGCACGAGGTTCCGTCGGGAAGCCGGCCCTCGCAGAGCGGCACCCGGAAGAGCGCCACCAGATGGTTCAACGGGTTGGCGTCCACCAGCCAGGGCCGGGCCGGCGCCGGAAGGATCTCCTTCGGGTAGATGATCGGCGTCAGATACAGAAGAGCAGGGAGGAGGACGCCGTACAGCTCGACGGCGTCAGTGAAATCGACGGCGAGGGCGGACAGCACGAGGCCGACGCCGAGGGCGAACGCCGCGAGGGTGACGATGGACACGGGCAGGAAGAAGATCGTGAGCCGGATGGGCACGCCGGTGACGAGCATGATGCTGAGGAGGGGGATCAGCGCGAGCAAGAGGTTGAGGAGACCCGTGCCGATCGCGGCCACCGCGAAGACGGTGCGGGGCAGGTAGATGCGGCGGATGAGGTGCCCCCCGGCCGCGAGCTGCCGGGCCGCCCCGAGCGTCGTCTGCGCGAAGAAGTTCCAACCCAAGAGGCCGGCCAGGACGTAGGCGGGGTAGGTCCGGTCGGCGGCGAACGCGCGCGAGAACACCACGACGAGTATCACCATCGTGCCCAGGGGGTTCAGCAGCGTCCACAGCACCCCGAGCACGGATCGCTTGTAGCGAGCGACGAGGTCGCGACGGACCAGCTGCACCACCAGGTCCCGGTACGCCCACAGGGCAACCAGCTCCTCGAAGGCCGGCGGCGGGCGCCGGGCTGAGTCGTAGACCTGCGGCTGCGCCGTCCGGGTCACGCCCCGCCCCGGAGCACGTCGGACCCCTGGGAGGCCAGCTACAGCGCCTGCCGTACCTTGAGGTACAGCTTCTGGCACCCCTCCCGGTCGAGCCCCGACACCATGAGGTAGACCAGGTCCTTCTGCTTCCAGTACACCACGTTGAACCCGTTGACCTCGCGCATGTACGGCCGGTACTGCTCGATCTGGACCCGGCCCTCGGTTGGCATGGGCAGATCCGGTCCGGGAAGCACGAAGTAGGTCGTGCCGGGCAAGGTCTTATAGCGGAGCGTGGCGGCCGCCGTCTTCCGGCTTGCCAGGATCGTGGGGCGCGCAGAGAGGAGGTGGAGCTCGTCAGTTCCCGCGAACACCTTTGGGAGCTCGACCGTGGTGACCGACCGGACGCGCTGGAAGAGCGCCTCGGCGTCCGGATTGCTGATCTCCCGGGGAGTCGCCTCGAGATCGAGCAGGATCCGCCGGTGCTCCGCGACACCCGACTGGATCAGGGCGTCGACGATGTCGCCGGGGCGCTCCGCCGGCCGGCGCAGCCACGGTGCGAGCACGGCCGCGACGACGACCGCCGCGACGGCGGCGGCGACCCAGGGGCGTCCCAGCCAGCCGGCGATCCTCCGGGGGTGCGTGCCGAGGGTCCGCACCTGGCGCACCAGAGCGGCCGGCGCCGGCGGGCGGGGCAGGGCATGGATGAGCCTGGCCACCGCCTCCTCCCGCGCGAGGATCCCCCGGCATGCGGGGCATCCCTGGAGGTGCGCCTCGACGGCCCGGGCGCGGTCGGGCTCGAGCTCCTTCCGGCGGTACTCCTCGAGGACCTCGCGAGTTGCGTGGCAGTCCATGGCTCAGTTCGTCCGGTAATCGCCCAGGCGGCGGCGCACCATGCGGCGCGCCCGGAAGAGCCGCGACTTGACCGTCCCGATGGGAATGTCCATGATCTGCCCGATCTCGTGTAAGGCCAGCCCTTCCAGGTCAGCGAGGAGCAGCACCGACCGGAAATCCTCGGGCAGCTCCGAGAGCGCCCGCTCGAGGTCCAGCACGGTCACGACTGCCGGGTCCGGAGCCTCCCCCGCGGGTGCCTGCTCGAACCCATCGTCCAGGTCCTTGTCGAGGAGCACCGGCTGGTGCGTCTCCCGCCGGTAGAACGTGAGGAACGTGTTCCTCAGTATCTGGAACAACCAGGCCCGGAGGTGCGTTCCCGGCTCGAAGCGGTGGGCGAACCGGAAGGCCCGGAGGTACGTCTCCTGGACCAGATCGTCGGCATCCGGAGGCCGCTTGGTCAGCCGCAGGGCGAAGTTGTAGAGCGTGTCGAGATGCGTGAGCGCCTGCTGGCGGAACTCGGTGGACGGCTCGGGCAAGGCTGGCCTCTGGCTCGGGACGCTAGCAGAATGCCCCGCCCCCGGCAAGGGGCCGCGGATCAGTCGGGGTACGGGAGCACGTCGCCCTCGCCGGGCAGCTCGCCCAGCAGGTCCATGATCGACTGGTAGAGCGTCGGGTGCTCGACTTCGGGCGCGATGTCCGCCAGGGGGACCAGCACGAACCGGCGCAGGTGCAGGAACGGATGGGGGATCTGGAGGCGGTCCTCCGCGATGACCTGGTCCGCGTAGAGCAGGATGTCGATGTCCAGGGTTCGCGGACTGGATGGACCGGGCGGTCCCGCCGGGAGGACCCGGCCCGACTGGCTCTCGATGGCCTGGGTCAGCCTGAGGAGCCGGTGGGGCGGCAGGTCGGTCTCGATCTCGACCGCGCAGTTGAGGTGCCACGTCTCGCGCGGCGAGCCGAGCTCTGGCCAGGGCGTCGTCTCGTAGACCTGCGAGCACGTGACGACGCGGACCGCCATCTCCGAGCGGAGCAGCGCCAGGGCCGCCTCGAGGTGCCGCCGTCGGTCGCCCAGGTTCGAGCCGAGCGAGAGAAAGACCCGCGCCATCGCTAGCGACTCCGTGTCATGCGTACCCCCGGCACCGCGGCGACCCCGTCGAGCGGCGCGGTCACCTTGCGCACGGTCACCGTGACGTCGCGCGCCGGGTATTCCCGAAGGAGCGCCTCGCAGAGCAGTCCTGCGAGCCGCTCGATCAGGTGGACCCGTCCGCCGGTGCCCACCGCCACCACGCGCTGCACCACCTGACCGTAGTCGACCCCCGCGTCCAGGTCGTCGGAGAGCGCGGCCGGGGTGAGGTCGAGCGCCAGCTCGACGTCTACCGAGAACCACGCGCCGACCTCCTGCTGGGCAGGGGTGACGCCGTGATGGCCGTAGAACCGGATGTCTTCCACAAAAAGCATATCAGACGGTCCGCGGCTCGGCCGAACAGGGCTCATGCGGACGGCCGTCCCCCGCTCAGAGCCCGAGGACGTCGTGCATCGAGTAGAGGCCCGGGGGGGCGGTCGCGACGAACCGCGCCGCCCGGAGCGCCCCGTGCGCGAAGGTATCGCGGCTGTGGGCCCGGTGGGTCAGCTCGAGCCGCTCGCCGACCGCGCTGAAGACGACCGTGTGCTCGCCAACGACGTCGCCCCCCCGGAGGGCGTGGACGCCGATCTCCTTCGTGGTCCGCTCCCCCACGAGGCCATGGCGACCATAGACCCCGGTGTCCTCGATCCGGCGCCCGAGCGCCTCGGCGATCACCTCGGCCATCTTGGCGGCCGTGCCGCTCGGCGCGTCCTTCTTCATCCGGTGGTGGATCTCGGTGATCTCGACGTCGTAGTCGTCGCCAAGAGCCTTGGCCATCAGCGCCAGGACGCGGAAGGCGAGGTTCACCCCGACGCTCATGTTGGGCGAGAGCATGATGGGCACGCGCACGGCGAGTCGGCGGACCTCGTCGACCTGAGCCGCCTGGAGACCCGTCGTGCCGACGACCGCCCCGGCGCCCCGGGCAGCGGCCAGACGAAGGTGCTCGAGGGTCGGCTCGGGCGCGGTGAACTCGACGAGGACGCGCCCCGCGACGAGGAGCGGCCCGGGATCCGGGGCGATCGGCACGCCCAAGTGGCCCGCGCCGGCGACCTCCCCGGCGTCGTGCCCGAGGGCGGGGTGACCGGGCCGCTCGAAGGCGCCTGTCACCCGGAGCTCTGCCGCGTCCCGGGCGAGGGCGATGATCCGCCCGCCCATCCGCCCGGCCGCGCCGGCGACGACCAGCTCGACCACGGGCCGGGTCGACTCTTCTCAGGCCTTCAGAACGCCGGCCTGGACCAGCGCTTGGCGGAGCTTCTCCCGGTTCGCCGGGGTCATGGGACACATCGGCAGCCGCCACTCGGCCCGGATCATCCCGAGCATGGCCATGGCTTCCTTCACTGGGATCGGGTTGGTCTCGATGAACATTGCCTTGCAGACGGGATAGAGCTTGAGGTGGAGGTCGCGCGCCCGCTTCCAGTCTCCCTCCAGCGCCGCGTGCGTCACGTCCGCAACCTCGCGCGCGAGGAAGTTGCCGACCACCGAGATGACCCCGCGCCCGCCGACCGACATGAGCGGAAGCGTGAGGTTGTCGTCGCCGGAGAGCACCGTGAACTCCGGCCCGCAAGCCAGGATCACGGCCGTCATCTGGTCGAGGCTCCCCGAGGCTTCCTTGACGCCGACGATGTTGGGAATCTGGGCGAGCCGCGCCAGGGTCTCGGTCTCGACGTTGACCGCCGTGCGGCCCTGGATGTTGTAGACGATCAGCGGCAGGTCGGGGACCGCCTGGGCGATGGCGCGGAAGTGCTCGTAGAGTCCCTGCTGGGTGGGCTTGTTGTAGTAGGGGGTCACGAGGAGCGCGCCGGCGGCCCCGGCCTTCGCGGCGTGGTGCGTGAGCTCGATCGCCTCGGCGGTCGAGTTCGAGCCGGTACCCGCAACCACGGGGAGCCGGCCGCGCGCCTGCTGGATCACGATCTCGACGACCCGCTTGTGCTCCTCGTGCGTCAGAGTCGGCGATTCCCCCGTCGTTCCACAGGGGACCAGGCCGTCGGTTCCGTGCGCCACGTGGAACTCGACGAGCTCGCGGAGCTTGTCCTCGTCGATCCGACCGTCGTGGAACGGTGTGACCATGGCGACCAGAGAGCCCTGGAAGGTTCGTCGCATCGCCCAACCTCCTTCGCTACACGACCTTCGATCGCGCGGGCGGAGCAGTCGCGGGGACGGTAGCATGGCCCCCGGCGCGAATCAAGACGACGAAGGCGCCTCAGGGAAGGGTTGCGGAGGCCTCCTGCGAGGGCACCGACTCGTTGGCGCGCTTCGAGCGGTCCACCGCGGTGACCACGTAGAAGTAGGTCTGGCCCGGTCGCACGTCGGCGTCGACGTACGTCGTAGTCCCCTGGGGCGCCGCGCTGAGCCGCACGTGGCCCCGGCCCTCCGTCGTGCTCCGGTAGACGAGGTAGCCCGCAAGATCGGCTTCCGGCACGGCCTGCCACGCGAGGCGGACGGTCGTTCCGGCGAGCACCGCCACGAGGCCCCGCGGCTGGGCGGGCGGGGTGGCGTCCTCCGGTGTCGCGGTGGCGACCGCGCTCGACCCGCTCTGGGCGCCGCCGGACCCGAGCCGCGCGCGTACGGCGTAGTGATAGGTCACGTCGTTCTGGACCGCCAGGTCGACGTACTGGCGGGAGGTGACGGGCTCGAGGTTGAGGGGGCGGCCGGCCGGCGCGCCGGGCGCCGTCGCCCGGAACACGTCGTAGACGAGGTCCGGCGGCGCCGGCGACCCGTCCGCCAGCGTCGGCGGCGCGTCCCAGGTGAGGCGCACCTGCGTGTCCCCGGGCTGGGCCTCCACGCGCGGCGGCGCGCCGGGGGCCGCCGCGAGCGCGACCACGATACGGTTGGAGGGCGGGCTGGGCCGTCCATGGTCGTCCAGCGCGACGACGACGTAGGTGTACCGCTGCCCGAACGTGAGGCCCTGGGCATCCGTGTAGGTCACCTGGTTGCCCTGCACCTGGGCCTGGCCCGGCTCGGCGACCGTGATGTCAGCGACCCGCTCGAATCCGGGGACGCCCGGGGCGGGGCCGAACAGGCCCCCGAACACGAGGAGGGCGGGCCGGACCGGTTCCTCGGGTGTCCCGTCCTCGAGCCGCCGGTATACCTCGGTCCGGTGGATCTCCTTCAACGCGCTCCGGTCGAGCCGGATCTTCGGCAAGGTCCAGCTGAGGCGGATCGCGCTCCCCTCGACGGCGGCCTGGAGATCCTGGACCGCCGCCGGAAGCCTGCGCTCCGGCGCGACGGGAGGCCCGCGCTTGCCGCAGGCGGCGAGCGGGAGCGGCAAGAGAAGGGCGAGGGCGAGCGCGGTGCGGAGCCGGCCCCCTCGGCCGGATCCGCCGGGGACGCGCACGGGGCTCAGGGGATCTCCAGGAGCCCGCGCGCCTCCGTGAGGGCGCGAGCCACGGCCTCGGGGGCGGTACCGCCGTAGACGTTCCGCGCGGCGAGCGAGGCCTCGACGGAGACCGCCTCGCGGAAGTCGAGGCCGAACAGGGGGGACAGCGCGTGGAGGTCCTCGAGCGGGAGCGTCTCGAGGCGCACGCCGCGCTCGAGGGCGAGCCGCACGGCCCGGCCGACGACCTCGTGCGCGTCACGGAACGGCAGGCCGCGCTGGACCAGGTAGCCGGCGAGATCGGTCGCGGTGGAGAAGCTCTCGCCGGCGAGCATCCGGAGACGGTCGGTGCGGAAGCGAAGGGCTCGGAGGAAGGGGGCGAGGACACCGAGCGTGCCCCGGAGCGTGTCCGCCGCGTCGAAGAACGCCTCCTTGTCCTCCTGCATGTCGGAGTGGTAGGCGAGGGGGAGCCCCTTCATCACCGTGAGGAGCCGGACGAGGTCCCCGTAGACCCGCCCCGTCTTTCCCCGGATGAGCTCTGCCACGTCCGGGTTCTTCTTCTGCGGCATGATCGACGACCCGGTGGCGTAGGCGTCGGGGAGGTCGACGAAGCCGAACTCGGCCGACGCCCACAGCACGAGCTCCTCGGCGAGCCGGGACAGGTGCGTGGCCGCGATCGCCGCCGCCGCGCAGAACTCGAGCGCGAAGTCGCGATCCGACACGGCGTCCATGCTGTTCGCCGTCGGGGCCCGGAAGCCCAGAGCCTGGGCGAGCGCGTGGCGATCGACGGGGACGGTGGTGCCCGCGAGCGCGGCCGCTCCGAGCGGGCACATGTCGAGGCGGCGGCGCCCGTCGGCCAGCCGCTCGCGGTCCCGGGCCAGCATGAACACGTACGCCAGGAG
>JBGQGN010000070.1:0-11209 GCA_041497395.1 Methylomirabilia bacterium | reverse complement strand
GAGACCCCGGGCCCCCATCAGCACGAGCGTGTGGAACCAGAGGTCGGCCACTTCGGCGATGAGCCGCTCGGAGCCTTCCGCGAGGGCCGCGACCATCACCTCGGCCGCCTCCTCCCCGATCTTCTTCGCGATCCGGGCGTCACCCCCGGCGAGGAGCCCCGACACGTACGAGCCCTCGCGTGGCGCCACTCGCCTCGATTGGATGATGCGCTCGACCGCATCGAGGATTCCCGGACCTGCGCCAGGCGCGCCGGCTGGATCCACCCCGGACTCCGCCGGCCGGTCGAGGCGGGCGAAGAAGCACGTGCGGCTCCCCGTGTGGCAGGCGACCCCCTCCTGGTGCGCGAGGATCAGGACCGTGTCCGCGTCGCAGTCTGCATAGACGGCCTCGACGTGCTGGCGGTGGCCCGACGTCTCGCCCTTCTGCCACAGCGCGCGCCGCGACCGGGACCAGAAGTGGGTCAACCGGGTCGCGAGGGTGCGCTCGAGGGCCTCCGCGTTCATCCACGCGACCATGAGGACCTCGCCGGTCGCCGCTTCCTGGACCACGGCCGGGATGAGGCCGTTTGCATCGAAATGAAGCGCCGGCGAGGCGGCCGTCACGCCGGAGTCTCCTCGAGACGGATCGGCACACCGCGTGCCCGGAGGTAGCGCTTGGCCTCCGGCACGGTGTGCTCGCCGAAGTGGAAGATCGAGGCCGCGAGCACGGCGTCGGCCTTGCCCAGAACGAGGCCGTCGTGAAGGTGGGCGAGCGTCCCGACCCCGCCCGAGGCGATCACCGGGACCGAGACGGCCTCGGCGATCGCCCGCGTCAGCTCGAGATCGTACCCATCCCGCGTCCCGTCCCGGTCCATGCTGGTGAGCAGGATCTCGCCCGCCCCCAGGTCCACGGCCTCGCGAGCCCAGGCGACCGCGTCCCGGCCCGTGGGCCGCCGGCCGCCGTGGGTGTAGACCTCGAACGTCGTGTCCGGCGCCGCCGCGCGACGCTTGGCGTCGATCGCGACCACGATGCACTGACTGCCGAAACGCACCGCCGCGTCGCGGATCAGCTCGGGCCGCGCCACGGCTGCCGTGTTGAGGGACACCTTGTCGGCGCCGGCGCGGAGCAGCGTCCGCACGTCCTCCAGGCTCCCGAGCCCGCCGCCGACGGTCAGCGGCAGGTACACGGCCTCCGCCGTCCGCCGCACGACGTCGAGCATCGTGGCGCGCCTCTCGTGGGACGCCGTGATGTCCAGGAACACCAGCTCGTCCGCGCCCTGCCGGTCGTAGGCGATCGCGGCCTCGACCGGGTCGCCCGCGTCGGCGAGGTCGAGGAACCGCACCCCCTTCACGACCCGGCCGTCCTTGACGTCCAGGCACAGGATCACGCGTCGGGCCAGCATTGCCGTCAGGCCGCCACCGCGGCGATCGCCGCACCGAGGTCGACGGCACCCGTGTAGAGGGCCCGGCCGACGATGGCCCCGGCCACGTTCGGGATGGCCGCGAGGCGGACGAGGTCGTCGACCCTGGCGATCCCCCCCGACGCGATGACGGGCACGGACGCGCGCGCCGCCAGCGCCGCCGTGGCCTCGAGGTTCGGGCCGCGGCCCGTCCCATCCCGGCGCACGTCGGTGTAGATCGCGCCCGCGGCGCCGGCGGCCGCCGCGCGGCTGACCAGCTCGTGCGCCGTGAGCGGAAGCACGTCGGTCCACCCGCGCACCGCCACCCGTCCGTCGACCGCGTCCACCCCGACGAGGATCCGTCCCGGCCACCTCCCGCACGCGGCCTCGAGCACGGCCGGCTCGAGCGCCGCCGCCGTCCCGAGGACGGCCCAGCGGGCCCCGGTGCCGAGCGCGGCCTCGAGGGTGGTGAGGTCGCGCAGGCCACCCCCCACCTCGACGGGGACGGCCGGGACCGCTTCCACCATCGCGCGGATCAGGGCGGCGTGGCGGGGCGCCCCGTCGAACGCGCCGTCCAGGTCCACCACGTGGAGCCGGCGCGCCCCGCGCTCAGCCCACCGCCGCGCCATCGCCACCGGGTCGTCGCCGAAGACCGTGGCGCTGTCGGCCCGGCCCTCGACCAGCCGGACGCAGCGGCCTCCCTGGAGGTCGATCGCCGGGATGACGATCACGCGCGCGCCGCCTCCGCGCCGCCCGCGAGCCGGGCGAAGTTCGCGAGCAGCCGGAGCCCCCAGCCCTGGCTCTTCTCCGGATGGAACTGGGTGCCGTACAGCCGGTCGCGCACGACCAGGGCCGGGAAGCGGAGCCCGTACTCGCAATAGGCCGCTCGCACGCCCTCCGCCTGGAGCGCGGCCGACACCTCGGGGTAGTACGAATGCACGAAGTAGAAGTACGCACCCGCGGGGATCCCCGCGAGGAGCGGCAGGGTCCCGTCGTGCCAGAGCCGGTTCCAGCCCATGTGGGGCACCTTGAGCCCGGGCGGGAACCGGCGCACCACCCCAGGCAGGACGTCGAGGCCCTTGGCGTGGCCGAACTCTTCGCTCTCGGTGAACAGGAGCTGGTAGCCGAGGCAGATGCCGAGATAGGGCCGGCCGTCCGCGAGGTGGGCGCGGAGCGGCTCGGCGAGCCCCAGGCGCTCGCGGCTCCCCATGGCATCCGCGAAGGCGCCGTCCCCGGGGACGACCAGCGCGCGGGCGCGCGCCACCGTCCGGGCGTCGTCGGTGACGACGACCTCGGGCGCGAGCGCGGCCAGCGCCTTCCGGACGCTCCCGAGGTTGCCCCGGCCGTAGTCGACGATGGCGATCACAAGGCGCCCTTCGTGGAGAGCACCCCCTCGATGCGGGGGTTCATGCGCGAGGCCTCGGCGAGGGCGCGTCCGAACGCCTTGAACAGCGCCTCGGCGATGTGGTGAAGGTTCTCGCCGTAGTGGAGGTTGACGTGAAGGTTCAGCATCGCGTTCATCGCGAACGCGCGGAAGAAGTCCTTCAAGAGGTCGAGGTCGAAGTTCCCCACCCGCGTCTTGGCGAACGGCACGTTGTAGGAGAAGTAGGGCCGCCCCGAGACATCCACGTGGACCGAGGCCAGGGCCTCGTCCATCGGGACGTAGGCCGTCCCGAATCGAACGATCCCCCGCTTGTCTCCGAGGGCCTCGTGGAAGGCCTTCCCGAGACAGATCCCCACGTCCTCCACCGTGTGGTGGAGGTCCACCTCCGTGTCGCCCCGGGCGCTCACCCGGAGGTCGAGCAATCCATGCTTCCCCGCCGCCTCGAGCATGTGGTTGAAGAACGGGATCGTGGTGTCGATCGTCATCTCGCCGCGGCCGTCGACGTTCAGCTGGAGCAGGATCTCGGTCTCCCGCGTCCGCCGCTCGATCCGCGCCACGCGGCCGGCCGCGGGCACGCCGCCGTTGCCGGCCGGCACGGGCTCGACCGCCCCCGCGATTCCCACCACCGGGGACTCCGCGCTGGCCGCCCCGTTCACCGGTTTCGGTCCACGTCCGTATCGCCGCCGTCGTCGTGCCATGCCTAGTGGTCTCCTCGCGTCCGGGGGCCTTCCAGGCGGATCCGCGCCGCCTCGCTGTGCCCGTGGAGCCCCTCCGCCTCCGCCAGTAGGGCGAGGTGGGGCCACGCCGCCCGGAGCCCGGCCGGCGTGTAGTGGATGAGGCTCGAGCGCTTGATGAAATCCTCCACCGACAGGCCCGACGCGAAGCGCGCCGTCGCCCCGGTGGGCAGGACGTGGTTCGGGCCGGCCAGGTAGTCGCCCACCACCTCGGGTGTGTGCACGCCGAGGAAGATCGCCCCGGCGTGCCGGACCGCCGGGAGCCAGGCGAAGGGATCGGCGACCGCGAGCTCGAGATGCTCCGGCGCCAGGCGGTTGGCGATCGCCAGCGCCTCGTCGAGGTCCCGCGTCACCACCACGGCCCCGTGGCTCCGGACGGCGGTCTCCGCGATGGCCGCCCGTGGCAGGGCCGGGCACTGGCGGCCGACCGCGGCCACGACGCGCGCGCCGAGCTCGGCGTCGTCGGTCAGACACACGGCCCGCGCCATCGGGTCGTGCTCCGCCTGGGCGAGGAGGTCCGCCGCCACGTGGGCCGCCTCCGCCGTGCGGTCCGCGACCACGACGACCTCACTCGGGCCGGCGACTAGATCGATGCCGACGTCGCCGAAGACGAGGCGCTTGGCGAGCGCGACGTACAGGTTCCCCGGCCCGACGATCTTGTCGACCGCGGGGACGGTCGCCGTCCCATACGCGAGCGCGGCCACGGCCTGGGCGCCACCCACCCGGTAGACCTCGGTCGCCCCGGCGAGGCGGGCCGCGGCCAGCACCGCCGCCGGCACGCGCCCGTCCCCGCCCGGCGGCGAGACCACCACGAGATCCCGCACGCCCGCCACGCGGGCGGGGATCAGGTTCATCAGCACCGTGGACGGGTAGGCCGCGGTTCCGCCGGGGACGTAGCATCCCACCCGATCGAGCGGCGTCACCTGCTGGCCGAGCAGCGAGCCGTGCTCGTCCCGCATCCACCAGGAGCGGGGCAGCTGATGGCGGTGGAACGCCTCGATCCGACGAGCCGCCTCGGCGAGGGCCACCTGGAGCCGCGGGGCGACCGTCGCGGCCGCCCACTCGTCCTCGGAGACCCGGAGCTCCTCGGGGCGCAGCTCCACCCCGTCGAAGCGCTTTGTGAAGTCGAGTAGCGCCGCATCGCCGCGCCGCCTCACCTCGTCGACGATCGCCGCGACCCGCGCGACGGCGTCGGGGTCGGTCGCCGCGTGCGGCCGGGCGAGCGCCGCCACAACCCCGTCCGGCGACAGCTCCGCCGTCCGGAGGAGGCGGATCATGGGAGGACCCCGGCGCGCAGCGCGTCCAGCAGCCGGCCGACGGCGCGGTGCGCCGTCTTCTGCGCGGCGCGGTTCACGATCAGCCGCGCCGTGGACTGCAGGATCTCGGCGACCTCGACCAGTCCATTGGCCCGGAGCGTCTCCCCCGACTGCACGAGGTCCACGATGCGCTCGGCGAGCCCCACGAGGGGTGCCAGCTCGATCGAGCCGTCGAGCCGGACCACCTCGACCTGGATGCCCCGCTCGGCGAAGTACCGCCGCGTGAGGTTGGGGTACTTGGTCGCGACGCGGACCCAGGACCATTTCGCCGGGTCGTCGCGCTCCCAGAGCTCCCGAGGCTCCGCGACCACCAGCCGGCACACGCCGAACCCCAGGTCGAGCGGCTCGTAGACGTCCGGCTCCTGCTCGAGCAGGACGTCCTTGCCGACGATCCCCACGTCGGCCGCCCCGTGCTCGACGTACGTCGGCACGTCGAGGGGCTTCAGGATCAAAAGGCGGAGCCGACCGGTCGGGTCCGTGAACAGAAGCCGGCGGCTGTCATCCTCGGGCAGCCCCCGGAAGCCAGCCCGCCGGAGGAGGTCGAGCGCCGGCCGGAGCAGGCGGCCCTTCGGCAGAGCGAGGGTCAGCGGGCGCCCGTTACCGGTCGCGGTGGCCGCCTCCCATTCCATGCGTCACCGCTCCCGGCGGATCCGCGCCCCGAGCGCGGCGAGCTTCTGCTCCATCCCCTCGTAGCCGCGGTCGAGGTGGTAGACGCGCGACACCTCGGTCGTGCCCGTGGCGGCCAGGCCCCCGAGGACCAGCGAGGCCGACGCGCGGAGATCGGTCGCCATCACCGGCGCGCCCTGGTAGCTCGGCACCCCCCGAATCACGGCGCGGCTTCCCTCGATCTCGATCGACGCCCCGAGGCGTCTGAGCTCCGCCGCGTGCTGGAAGCGGTTCTCGAAAATCGTCTCGGTGATCACGCTCGAACCCTCGGCCAGCCCCAGGAGGGTCATCATCTGGGCCTGCATGTCGGTCGCGAACCCCGGGAACGGGTTGGTCACGATGTCGGTCGCCCGGGGCCGGTCTTCCGCGCGGATCCGGACGCGATCGGCGCCGACCTCCACCCAGGCGCCCGTCGCCTCGAGCTTGTCGAGGACGGCGCTCAGATGGGCCGGCGCCACGTCCCGGACGGTGACGTCCCCCCCGGTGATGGCCCCGGCCACCAGGAAGGTGCCGGCTTCCACGCGGTCCGGGATGATCCGGTGCCGCGCGCCGCCGAGCTCGGGCACGCCCTCGATCTCGATGCGCTCGGTCCCGGCGCCGTGGATCCGCGCGCCCATCGCCGTGAGCAGACGGGCCAGGTCCGGGATCTCGGGCTCCCGCGCCGCGTTCTCGAGGATGGTGGTGCCCTCCGCGAGGGCGGCGGCCATCATGAGGTTCTCGGTGCCGGTCACCGTCACGAGGTCGAAGACGATCCGCGCCCCCTTGAGCCGCGCGGCCCGGGCCTCCACGTAGCCCTGGGCGAGCGTGACCTCGGCGCCGAGGCGCTCGAGGCCTTTGAGGTGGAGATCGATCGGCCGCGCCCCGATCGCGCAGCCGCCGGGCATCGAGACGCGCGCACGGCCGGCACGGGCCAGGAGCGGCCCGAGCACCAGGACGGACGCCCGCATGGTCGAGACCAGCTCGTACGGCGCCTCGACGGACCGGAGCGCGGGCGTCCGCGCGACCGTCGATCCGTCACGCTCCTCGATCTCGGTGCCGAGACCCTGGAGCAACGCCCGGATGGTGGCGATGTCAGCCAGGCGGGGGACGTTCTCGAGCACGACGGGTTCCGCCGAGAGGAGCGACGCGGTCAAGAGCGGCAGGGCCGCGTTCTTCGCCGCGCTGACCCGAACCTCCCCGCGGAGGGGGATGCCGCCCTCGATGACGAGCCGGGCCGCCACCTAGCGCCTCCGCGCCTCGAGCACGCGCTCGCACCCACGGAAGTCCCGGTGCACGAGGGCCTCCGCGTACCGCCCGTCCGCCTCGATGAGCGCGAGCGCCGCCGGGCCCTGTTCCTCGCCGATCTCCGCGAGGAGCCCACCCCCCGGGCGAAGCCACTCGGGGGCCTGGGCGAGCAGCCGGCGAATGACCTCGAGTCCGTCCGGGCCGCCGTCGAGCGCCTCCCGGGGCTCCCAGTCGCGGACCTCGATGGGCAAAGCCGGCAGGATGGGCGTGGCGAGGTAGGGCGGGTTGGCCACGACGAGGTCCGCGGCGCCCGCGGGCACGAAACCCCGGAGCGGCCCGAAGAGGTCGCCCTCGCGCACCCGGACGCACCCATCGAGGCCGAGCCGCCGCACGTTGGCCCGGGCACAGTCGGCCGCCAGCCCTGCCCGCTCGACGGCCCAGACCGTCCAGCCGGGGCGCCGCGCGCCGAGAGCGCACGCGACCGCGCCCGAGCCGGTGCAGAGGTCGAGGACCGTGGCCCCCTCTAGCGGACCGAGGGCCAGCGCCCGGTCGACGAGCGCCTCGGTCTCGGGGCGCGGGATGAACACGCCCGGACCGAGCTCCAGCACGAGCCCGCAGAACTCCGCCTCGCCCAGGAGGTACTGGACGGGCTCGTGGCGCGCGCGCCGCGCCACGAGCGCCTCGAACACCGCGCCCCCTGGGCCGGCCATCGACGCCTGGCCGCTCGTGTAGAGGCCGAGCCGCGTCGTTCCGAGCGCCCGGGCCAGGAGCACCTCGGCGTCCTGTCGGGCGGTCGCAAGCCCCGCCGCGGCGAGGCGGGCGCCGGCAGCCCGGAGGGTCTTGGCCGCGGTTGGGGCCACGGTCGGCCCGGGTGTGGCGACGACGGCGGGCGTCATGCCTCGAGCGACTCGAGCTGCTCGGTCCGCTCGGCCGCGAGCAGCGCCTCGGCCAGCTCGTCGAGATCGCCCTCGAGGACGTCGGGCAGCTGGTGGACCGTGAGCCCGATGCGATGATCCGTCACTCGCCCCTGGGGGAAATTGTAGGTGCGGATCCGCTCGCTGCGCTCGCCCGTCCCGACCTGGCTCTTCCGAGCCGCGGCGATCTGGGAGCGCTGCTCCTCCTGCGCCTGCTCGAGGAGCCGGGCCCGGAGCACCCGCATGGCCTTGGCCCGGTTCTTGATCTGCGACCGCTCGTCCTGGCAGGTGACGACGAGCCCCGTCGGCAGGTGCGTGATGCGCACCGCCGAGTCGGTGGTGTTGACGCCCTGGCCCCCGGGGCCCGACGAGCGGTAGACGTCCACCTTGATGTCCTTGTCGTCGACCTTCACGTCGACATCTTCGGCCTCGGGAAGGACCGCGACCGTCACCGTGGAGGTGTGGATGCGGCCCGCCGACTCCGTCGCGGGCACCCGCTGGACCCGGTGCACGCCCCGCTCGAACTTGAGCCGGCTCCAGGCCCCCTTGCCCTGGACGGACAGGATGACCTCCTTGAACCCGCCCTGGCCCGTCGGGTGAGTGTCGAGCACCTCGAGCCGGAAACCGTGGCGCTCGGCGTACCTCGTGTACATGCGCGCGAGGTCGGCGGCGAAGAGCGCGGCCTCGTCCCCGCCGGCGCCCGCTCGGATCTCGACGAGGACGTTCTTGTCGTCACGGACGTCCCGAGGCACCAGCATCGTCCGCAGGCGCTCCTCGAGGTCCCGCTCTCGTACGCGGAGCTCCTCGAGCTCCTGGCCCGCCAGCTCGTGGAGCTCCGGGTCGCCGTCCTCGCCGAGGATGTGGTTGGCCTCCTCGATGCGGGCGAGAACGCCCTTGTACTGCCCGAACGCCGTCACGACGGGCTCGATCTCCGCCGCCGCCTTGGCGAGCCGCGCGTACTCCATGCGCCCGCCGGGCGCATTGGCGGCCGCGGCGAGGCGGGCGGAGAACTCCTCGTAGCGGCTTTCGATCTGCCGGAGCTTATCGAACACGATCCGCGCTCAGGCTCTCGGGACTCGCGTGCCCGGGCCCGGCCCCGCGCCGAGGGCGGCGGCTAGCGCTTCCGGTTGGCGTACTTCTTCTGGAAGCGCTCGACGCGCCCGGCCGTGTCCACCAGCTTCTGCTTGCCGGTGAAGAACGGATGGCACTTCGAGCAGATCTCCACCCGGATGTTCGCGGTGGTGGAGCGGGTGTGGATGACCTCGCCGCAGGCGCAGGTGATGGTCGTCTCGACATACTCGGGATGGATGCCGGCCTTCACGGAAAGTCCTCCCCACACAAGCGAAAATGAGAGCTCAGTTAGCCTACCACACGCCGCAACGCCCCAGCAAGGAGCGGGGGTCACCGCCGCGGGGCCCCGGATCAACGGCGGCCGGCCGCCCCCGGCAGGACCGGGGGTTCGCGGGCCGGCCGATGGCGGGGCCGCCCGCTCAGCCGAGCGACTGCATCGAGGCCAGGAACTCCTTGTTCGACTTGGTCATCCGGACCTTGTCCACGAGTAGCTCCATCGCCTCGACCGGGTTCAGCTGCGACAGCGCCTTCCGGAGGAGCCAGAGGCGCTGGAGCTCGTCCCGCTCGATCAGGAGCTCTTCCTTGCGGGTACCGGACTGCTCGATGTTGATCGTCGGGAAGATGCGCTTGTCCATGAGGCGCCGGTCCAGGTGGACCTCCATGTTGCCGGTCCCCTTGAACTCCTCGAAGATCACGTCGTCCATCCGGCTGCCGGTGTCGACGATGGCGGTGGCCATGATGGTCAAGGATCCGCCCTCTTCGATGTTGCGGGCGGCGGCGAAGAACCGCCGCGGCCGCTGGAGCGCGTTCGCGTCGAGGCCGCCCGAGAGCACCTTCCCCGATGACGGGATGACCGCGTTGTGGGCGCGCGCGAACCGCGTGATCGAGTCGAGGAGGATCACCACGTCCCGCTTGTGCTCGACGAGCCGCTTCGCCTTCTCGATCACCATGTCGGCGACCTGGATGTGCCGCTGCGGCGGCTCGTCGAACGTCGAGGAGATGACCTCCCCGCGAACGCTCCGCTGCATGTCGGTGACCTCTTCCGGGCGCTCGTCGATCAGGAGGACGATGAGGTAGATCTCCGGGTGGTTCTTCGCGATCGCATTGGCGATCGCCTGGAGGAGCATCGTCTTGCCGGTCCGCGGGGCGGCGACGATGAGGCCGCGCTGCCCCTTCCCGATCGGCGTGAGGAGATCCATGACCCGGGTCGGGAGATCCTCCGGGTTGTGCTCCAGCCGGATCCGCTCCTGCGGGTAGAGCGGCGTGAGGTTGTCGAAGAGGATCTTGTCCTTCGCCTGCTCGGGCGACTCGTAGTTGATCGCCTCGACTTTCAGCAGGGCGAAGTAGCGCTCCGAGTCCTTCGGCGGCCGCACCTGGCCCGAGATCGTGTCGCCGGTACGGAGGTCGAAGCGCCGGATCTGCGAGGGCGACACGTAGATGTCGTCCGGCCCCGGGAGATAGTTGTAGTCCGGGGCGCGCAGGAATCCGAAGCCGTCGGGCAGGACCTCCAGCACGCCTTCCGCGTAGATGAGCCCGTCGCGCTCGGCCTGGGCCTGCAGGATCTTGAAGATCAGCTCCTGCTTGCGGAGGCCCGAGAAGCCCTGGACACCGAGATCGCGCGCGAGTGTGTTGAGATCCGGGATCCCCTTCTCCTTCAGCTCGGTCAGGATCAGCCCGCCCGTGCGGCCGGGGGTTCCGAGCTCGCTCGGGCTCGGGTCGGCGGGAATGTCGGGCATGACGACGCGCTCGCGCTCCGGGCCGGGATTCTGACCGGAACCGGGCCGACGGGGGAAGCGGTGGCGTGGATGGCGGGGCGGTGGAGGTGTGCTCACGGCTGTGAATCGCTCCTTTGAGGTGTGGCGTGGCGAGGACCGTCAGGGGATCGCGCGCGCGGTAGCGTCACGCTCACTCATCTATAGCACCGGCGGCGGGGCCCTGTCAACCAACGGGCCCGTGGGGTAGTGGCCGGTCCACCTCACAGGCGGATCGCGATCAGCGCCCGCCGCCGGAGGCCTTCCAGCCACTCGTCGAATCGCTCCTGCGCCTTCTTCTGGAGGAGCAGGTCGCGCACCTGCTGTCGCGCGTCCGCGAGCCTCTCCGCCGTCAGCTCCTCGCGGTCGTCGAGCTTGAGCAGGTGATAGGCGGCGCCCGACCGGATCGGGGCGGTCACCTGCCCCTTCTGGAGTGCCAGGAGCGGCCGCTCGAAGGCCACATCCAGCTCACCCCGGGCCAGCCAGCCGAGATCGCCGCCCGTCGGGTCCTTGGCGCGGGTCCGCGCCAGCTCGGCGAAGTCGGCGCCGCCCGCCAGCGCGACCGAGATGCTCTCGATCTCCTGCTTCGCCCGCTCCCAGGCCCCGGGCGAGCTCGTCGCTTCGACCGTGATGGCCATGTGGAACGCGTGGTACTTCAATCCGGCCTCGAACTTGTCCCGGTTCTGGGTGAGGTACTGGTCGACCTCGGACTCCGTGACGGTGGACCGGCGGACGACGCGGCGGCTCCGGACCCGCTGGGCGAGGAGCTG
>JBGQGN010000069.1:0-11219 GCA_041497395.1 Methylomirabilia bacterium | reverse complement strand
GAGGCGCGGGGCCTGGCCGAGCGCGGCTACCGGCTCGCCATCCACGCTGGACCCGAGGGAGGCCAGGTCGTGTACCATCTCCACCTTCACTTCATGGCCGGACGCCGCGACGAGCGGAAGATCGAGCGACGATGACGCCACGGGCCGCCGCAGGCCCCTCCGGCCGCAGGCCGTCGCGTCAGACGTCCAATCAGCTCGAGCGCGGACCGAGGGGAGCGTAGTGAGCCCACAGGCCGAAGGCCGTCCGATCAGTTCCCGGCCCGAGCGGGTCCGCCTCGCGAACGGTCTCACGGCGGTGCTCCAGCCCCACGACGCGGCCGAGGTCGCGGCGGTGCAGCTCTGGGTCCGGGCCGGGGCGCGCGACGAGGGCCCGGATGAGGCGGGGCTGTCGCACTTCATCGAGCACCTGCTCTTCAAGGGGACACCCTCGCGGGGGCCCGGTGTCATCGACCAGACGATCTCCGGCCTCGGGGGCGAGATGAACGCCGCGACCTCCCAGGACTGGACGTACTTCCACGTCGTCCTGCCCGCCGGGCGCCTCGACACCGCGCTGGACATCTTGGCCGACGCGGCGCAGCACGCCGTGTTCGACCCGGTCGAGGTCGAGCGCGAGCGCCACGTGGTGCTGGAGGAGATCCGCCGCGCCGAGGACACGCCCAGCGCCGCCCTCTGGCGGGTGCTGGCCCGCGGGCACTTCGGCGAGCACGCGTACGGGCGGCCGGTCCTCGGCTCCGCCGAGTCCATCGCGGGAGTGCCCCGCGAGAAGATCGTCGACTACTATCGCCGCTCCTACGTGCCGAACAACGCGACGGTGGTCGTGGCGGGCAGCATGCCGGCGGCCCGGAGCCTCGACGCCGTGCGTGAGGCGTTCGGGAGCTGGGCCCCGCGCCCGCTCCCGGAGCGGCCGCGGCGGGCTCCCGCGCCGCCTCGCGCCCCGCGGCGGATCCAGGAATCGAAGGCGCTCCACCAGACGTACCTCGGGCTCGCGTGGGCCGGCGCGATTCCGCCCGATCCCGACGTCTATGCCCTCGACCTCGTGACGACCGTGCTGGGCCAGGGACGGTCGTCGCGGCTGGTGCAGGCGGTCCGGGAGCGGCTCGGGCTCGTGTCCGGGATCGGGGGCAGCTTCTACCTCCAGCACGACGCGGGGATGATCGCGATCACTGCCCGGACGACGACGGCGCGCTACGCGGAGATCGAGGCGGCGGTCCTGGCGGAGGTGGGGCGCCTGTCCGAGGAGCTCGTCACCGAGGCGGAGTTCACCCGGGCGATGACGTCGGTGGAGGCGGAGCACGCGTTCAGCGGAGAGACGGCGGAAGGCGCCGCCTACACGCTCGGCACGGCGGACACCGTGTGGACCCTCGAGTTCGAGCTGGGCTACGTCGACGCCGTCCGGCGCGTGACGCGCGAGGCCATGCGCGAGGCCGCGCGGCGTCACCTTCGCCCCGATCGCTTCACGGGCGCCGTCATCGGCGCCGCGGCTGCCGGGGGAGGCGAGTGACCGCCGACCAGGGACACCCGAAGGCCGGTGGGCCGCCGCGGGAGCCGGGGCTCCGTCCGGAGTCGAGCCGTCCGGCGGTCGCCGACCTCGGCCCGGTGACACGTCTCGTCCTTCCCAACGGCCTGACCGTGCTGGTGCGCGAGAACCGGGGCGCTCCGGTCGTGGCCGTGACCCTTCTGTCTCGGGGCGGTGCGGCGGACGAGGCGCCGGAGCTGAACGGGTTGACGGCCCTCCTGGGGCGCGTGCTCCTCAAGGGGACGCGGGCGCGAACCGCGGTCGAGGTCGCGAGCGCCGCAGAGGACGCCGGGGGCGGCATTGAGAGCGGGGCCGATCAGGAGTACGGCGAGCTGCGGACCTGGGGTCTCGCGCGACACTGGCCACGTCTCCTCGCGCTGCTCCACGAGGTGGCCACCGAACCGCGCCTCGCGGACGACGAGATCGAGCGGGAGCGCGGGGTGCTCCTGGCCCAGATCCGTGGCCTCGAGGACCAGCCCGCCCAGGTCGCCAACCGTGTCCTCGCGCGGGCGCTCTTCGGCCCGCGGGGGTACGGGTTGCCGACGAGCGGAGAGGAGGCGACCGTCGCGCGGATCACGCGGGCGAACCTGCTCGAGCGGTTCGGGCAGGCGTACACGGCCGACCGGCTCGTGCTCGCCGTGTCCGGCGCCGTGACGGCCGGCGACGTGCTCGGCGAGGTGGGACGGCTCTTCGAGGGGCTCCGGCCCGGCGGCCCGGTGTCCGCGCCGCCGCCGCCGCCGGATCGGCCCGTGCGCCTCCGCGCGCACGAGACGTCGCCGACACAGCAGGCCCACGTCTTGCTCGGCTATCTCGCGCCTCCCGTCGCCGCGCTGGATCACGCCGCCCTCAAGGTCGCGAACGGCGTCCTGGGCGGCGGGATGTCGAGCCGGCTGTTCCGGACCCTCCGGGACGAGGAGGGGCTCGCCTACTCCGTGGGGTCTGCCTACCCCACACGGCGGGGCGCCGGCCGCGTCGTGCTTCACATCGGGACGGCGCCGGAGAACGTGGCGGCGGCCGAGGCCGGCCTCCGGCGGGAGGTCGATCGCCTGTCCGGCGAGCCGGTGCCCGAGGACGAGCTCGCGCGCACGAAGGCCTACCTCTCCGGATCCTTCGTGCTGGACCGCCGGACGAACGGGCGTCAGAGCTTCTATCTGGCGTTCTACGAGGTGATGGGGGTGGGCGCCGAGTACGTGCTGCACTACCCGAGCCTCCTCGAGGCGGTCGGCGCGACCGACGTGCTGCGCTCCGCGCGCCGCCATCTGGTCGAGCCGGCGGTGGTGGTGGTCGGCCCGGCTTGAGAGCCGGCGGGCGCCGTGCTGCCGCTCAAGGACAACGTCCCGACCCGCTCCTTCCCGGCCGTCTCGGTCGCCCTGATCGCCGTCAACGTCGTCATCTACCTCTACGAGTTCTTTCTGTGGTTCGACCCGGCGACCGCCGGCCGACCGTCGCTGGGAGCCCAGCTCTACGGGCAGCTCGTCGTCGAGTTCGGCCTGATCCCGTGCCGATTCAGGGACATCTGTCCGCCGGGGCTCGACACGGTGCTGGCGGGGGCCCCCGCGCCGGTGCTGACCATCTTCACGTCGATGTTCCTCCACGGGGGGCTGCTTCACGTCGGCGGGAACATGCTCTACCTCTGGATCTTCGGCAAGAGCGTCGAGGACTCGATGGGGCACGGGCGTTTTCTCGTGTTCTACCTCGTGTGCGGGCTGGCGGCGGCGGCCGCGCAGTACGTCCAGGATCCCGCGTCGGCTATTCCGATGGTGGGCGCGAGCGGCGCGGTCTCGGGAACCCTGGGTGCCTACCTCCTGCTGCACCCGCACGCGCGGATCTGGACCCTGGTGATCTTCGGCTACTTCGCGCGGATGATCCCGGTGCCGGCCATGGTCGTGCTCGGGTTCTGGGTGGTCCTGCAGTTCGTCAACAGCATCTTCACGTTCGCCCGGGGTGGCACCGAAGGGGTCGCGTTCCTGGCCCACGTGGGCGGCTTCGTCGCCGGTCTCGCGCTCATCGGCCTCTTCCGGCGCCCGCGGATCCGCCGCCGGCGACGATGGGCCTGACATCGGGCGGCCCGCGGACGGGTGCCGCAATCGGCCGGCCAATCGGCTCCCGGGTCAGCTTCCGATCAGCCAGACGACTGCCGCGGCCTATAATCGGGCGGAGGCAAGGACACGGGTGAAGGCCGGGCTCGATCCGATCAAATTCGGCACGTCCGGGTGGCGCGCGCGGATGGCGGACACCTACACGTTCGCGAACGTGCGGCGTCTCACGCGGGCCATCGCGGACCATCTCACGGAGACGGGCGAGGCGGAGCACGGTGTCGTCGTCGGGTACGACACGCGCTTTCTCTCCGAGGAGTTCGCCGCCGCCGCCGCCGGGACGCTTGCCCAGGCGGGCGTCCGGAGCCGTCTCGCGGTCGCGGCCGTGCCGACGCCGACCGTGGCCCACGCCGTCCTCCATCATCGGGCGGCGGCCGGGATCACGATCACGGCCAGCCACAACCCGGCGCCGGACAACGGACTCAAGCTGTCGGGCTCGACGGGCGGGCCGGCCCTCCCCGAGGTGACCCGGGCGGTCGAGGCGCGGGTTGCGGGCCTGGCCGATCCCGGCGGAATGCCGATCGCGGAGGCGCGGGCGACGGGGCTCGTGGAGCCCGCGGATTTCGCACCGGCGTATCTCGACCAGTGCCGGCGGATGATCGACCTCGACGCCATCCGCCGGGCCCGCCTTCGCGTGGTGGTGGACGTCATGTACGGGCCCGCGCGAGGCTACCTCGACCGCCTGCTCGGGGAGGCGGGCTGTGAGGTCACGCTGCTTCACGGGGCGCGTGACGTCACCTTCGGCGGCCACCCGCCGGAGCCGGCGGAGGAGTACCTCGGCGAGCTGATCGGGACGGTGCGCGAGCAGGGGGCGCACCTCGGTCTCGCCACGGACGGTGACGCCGATCGCTTCGGCGTCGTGGACCGGGACGGGACGATGCTGGCGCCGAACCCGATCCTGGCGCTCGTGCTGCGGCACCTCCTCGGCCACCGCGGCTGGCGCGGCGGCGTGGCGCGGAGCGTGGCGACGACCCACCTCCTCGATGCGCTGGCAGCCCGTCACGGCTCCGAGCTCCACGAAACACCCGTCGGCTTCAAGTACCTGGGCGACCTGATCACGCAGGGCCGTGCCATGTTCGGGGGTGAGGAGTCGGGTGGCATGAGCCTCAGGGGGCATCCCCCCGAGAAGGACGGGATCCTTGCGTGCCTCCTGGCGGCGGAGGTGGCGGCGGTGGAAGGCATGGCGCTCGGGGCCGTGCTGGAGCGGCTCTACGCGGAGGTGGGGCGGCTCCTGTCCGTGCGCGTGAACGTGCCCCTCTCCGAGGGAGTGCGCCGGGCGTTGCTGGGGCGGATGGCCGAGCCGCCGGCGGTCCTCGGGTCGTGGGCCGTCAAGCGCGTCCAGACCACGGACGGGCTCAAGCTTCACCTGGACGGCGGCGCCTGGGTCCTCGTGCGGCCGTCCGGCACCGAGCCCGTGGCGCGGCTCTACGTGGAGGCGCCGGACGCCCGGACCCTCGAGGCGCTGCGTGACGCCGCCCTGCGCCACTTCTTCGCATGAGCCCCGCCGGGACCGCTCGCCCAGCCCGGATTCGCCTGGACGAGCTGCTCGTGGCGCAGGGGCTCGCGTCGAGTCGTGCCGAGGCCGCGCGGCTGATCCTCGCCGGGCGGGTGCGGCTGCCGGGCGGCGTGCCCGCGAAGGCCGGCCGGCTCGTGGCGCCCGACACCCCGGTGGAGCAGGTTGCGGCGGCGCCCTTCGTCGGGCGGGGCGGGGAGAAGCTCGCGGCGGCGCTCGAGACCTTCGCCGTGGGCGTCCGTGGGCGGGTGTGCCTGGACGTCGGCGCGTCCACCGGCGGGTTCACCGACTGCCTGCTCGGCCGCGGTGCCCTCCGCGTCCACGCGGTAGACGTGGGGCACGGCCAACTCCATCCCCGCCTCCGCGGCGACGCCCGTGTGGTGGTGTGGGAGGGTGTGAACGCGCGCCATCTCGATCCCGCCCGGTTCCCCGATCGCCCGAGCCTCGCCACGGTCGACGTGTCCTTCATCTCGCTCGCCAAGGTCCTGCCCGCCGTGGCCGCGTGTCTCGCCGACCCGGCTGAGATCGTCGCCCTCGTGAAGCCCCAGTTCGAGGTCGGCCCCGCTCAGGTGGGCAAGGGAGGCGTGGTCCGGGCGTGGGAGGCACGCCGGGACGCTGTCCGGGGCGTCGCCGGCGCCGCGGTGGAGCTGGGGCTCCGAATCGGGGGTGTGGCCGCGTCGGTGCTCCACGGTCCGAAGGGGAACCGCGAGGTCTTCCTCTATCTCGCCCGCGACCTCGGGCCTCGTCCGTCGCTCGAGGACGCGATCTTCGAGGCCGCTCTCGCCGCGGCCGTCCCGGTCGAAAGCCGTCCGGACGCAGGAAGGATGGCCCGGTGAGCGAGGCGCAGGGCGGCGGCGGGAGGGGGCGGATGCGGCGCGTCGGGGTGGTCGCGCGGCGGGACCGGGCCGAGGCGCGCGATGTGACACGAGGGCTGGTCCAGTGGCTGACTGCGCACGGGCGGGAGGTCGTGGTCGACAGCGAGACCTCCGGCGACCTCGGGCTCCCCGGTGTGACGGTGGTGGAGCGGCAGGCTCTTCCCGGCAAGGTCGACCTCATCGTCGTCCTCGGGGGCGACGGAACGCTGCTCGCGGTCGCGCGCCTCGTCGACGGTCTGGACGTGCCCATCCTCGGCGTCAACCTCGGGGACCTCGGCTTCCTGACGGCGACCACGCTCGAGGCGCTCTTCCCCACGCTCGAGGCAGTCCTGCGAGGCGAGTACGCCGCGGAGGAGCGCCTCGTCCTGGTGGCGGGGCTGACGCGGGGCGGCACCCTCCTGGCGGAGCAGCTCGCGCTGAACGACGTCGTGGTGGCGAAGGGGGCCCTCGGCCGGCTGATCGACCTCGACGTGCGCGCCGACGGGCAGCCGATGACGGCGTACCGCGCCGACGGCCTCATCATCGCGACCCCCACCGGCTCGACCGCCTACAACCTCTCGGCGGCCGGGCCGATCCTCTTCCCCACGATGGACGCGGTGGTCCTGACCCCGATCTGCTCGCATACGCTGACGAACCGGCCGATCGTGCTGCCGGCGTCGATCCGGCTGGAGGTGACCCTCCTGACGGAGGCGCCCGACGTGGTCCTCTCGGTCGACGGCCAGCCGGGCCCGCCGGTGGCGGCGGGGGACGTGGTCCACGTCCGGCAGGCCGGCGCCCGGATCCGCCTGATCCGGGACCCTCGGAAATCCTACTTCGAGGTGCTGCGCACGAAGCTAAAATGGGGCGAACGCTGATCGTTCCGGAGGGTGGGTGCTCAGAGAGCTCAGGGTCCGCAACCTCGCAGTCATCGAGTCGCTGACGGTTCCCTTTGGCCCGGGCCTGAACGTCCTCACGGGCGAGACGGGCGCGGGGAAGTCGATCCTCATCGACGCCTTGACCTTGCTTCTCGGCGAGCGGGCTCAGCCGGCCGAGACGATCCGCGCCGGGGCCGAGAGCGCCACCATCGAGGCGGTGTTCGACGCGCCCCGGAAGAGCCCGGTGGCCACGCTGCTCCAGGAGCACGGCATCACGCTGGAAGACGGCCAGCTCGTGGTGCGGCGGGAGCTCGTGCGCGGGGGCCGCGGGCGGGTGTTCCTCAACGACGCCAACACCACGCTGGCCCTCCTGGAAAGACTCGGCGAGACCCTGGTCGAGGTCCACGGCCAGCACGAGCACCAGGCGCTGCTCCGGTCCGCCCGCCACCTCGACCTGCTGGACGCCTTCGCGGGTCTCGGGATCCTCCGCGACCGCCTGCGCCAGCGTCACGACGAGTGGCGCAGCGCCTCGGCCGAGCTCGACGCCCTCCGCGTGTCGGCTCGGGACCAGGTGGCCCGGACCACCCAGTACCGGGAGACCATGGCGGAGATCGACGGCGCGCGGCTCCGGCCGAGCGAGGAGGAGGAGCTTCGCGAGGAGCGCCGGCGGCTCGTGAACGCCGAGCGCCTGGCCGAGGGCGCCACCGGCGCCTACCGGGAGCTCTACGACGATCCTGCCTCGGCCGTCGAGCGGGCAGGGCGCGCGGCGAGCTTGCTTCGTGACCTTGCGCGGATCGACCCGGAGATCCAGCCGACCATTCAGGCGCTCGACACCGCCCTGGTTCACCTGGACGAGACCGCGCGGGTCCTCCGGAGCTACCGCGATGGCGTCGTCTTCGACCCGCCGCGGCTCGACGCGATCGAGCGCCGGATGGACGAGATCGGGCGCCTCAAGCGGAAGTACGGGGAGAGCGTGGAGGCGGTCCTGACACTCCGGGTACGGCTCGAGACCGACCTGGAGGGGCTCGCGCGCGCCGGCGAGGACGAAGGCCGGCTGGCGGAGCGCGTGGAGCGGCTCCGCACCGAGCTCGTCACGCGCGCGACGGACCTCGCCGAGCGGCGTGATCAGGCCGTGGGCCGGCTCGAGACCTCCGTGCTGGCGGAGCTCGCCGCGCTCGACCTCGAGGGCGCAGTGTTCCGGGTCCGGCTGGTCCGGGAGCGGGCTGGCCAGGGGGAGCTCGGGGTCGGCCCCGAGGCGTGGCGGCTCGGTCCCAAGGGCGTCGACCAGGCCGAGTTCCTCTTCTCGGGCAACGCCGGGGAGGATGCCCGGCCGCTCGCCCGCATCGCCTCGGGCGGGGAGCTCTCGCGCACGATGCTCGCCCTCAAGGTCGTGCTCGCGGCGACCGACGCGGTGCCGGTGCTGATCTTCGACGAGGTGGACGTGGGCATCGGGGGCAAGACGGCCGACACCGTCGGCAAGAAGCTCCGCCAGGTCTCGCGGACGCGGCAGGTCCTCTGCGTCACGCACCTGCCACAGATCGCAGCCTACGCCGACCAGCACTTCCGCGTCGAGAAGCGCGAGGACGACGGGCGCACGGCGACGACGGTTGCCGCCCTCGTCAAGAACGACCGGGTGCGGGAGGTCGCGCGCATGCTCGGAGGGGAGTCCGTGACCGACACGAGCCTCCAGCACGCGCTCGAGCTCATCACCCAGGCTCGGGGGAAGTGAGGGCCGCCCCGACCCGGCTCCCCGCCGGCCCGGCTTGATCCGGGGGAGTACAATGAGCCCGTCATGATCGACTTGGTCCTCCGCAAGGTCTTCGGGTCCAAGCACGAGCGCGACGTCAAGCGCATGCGCCCCCGTGTCGCCGCCATCAATGCCCTCGAGGCCGAGATTGGCCGCTGGCCGGACGAGGCCTTCCGCCGGCGCGCCGACGAGCTGCGGCAGAAGCTCCAGGAGGGGACCGAGGTCGACGAGATCCTGCCCGAGGTCTTTGCGATGGTGCGGGAGATCGGGCGCCGTCGACTCGGCATGCGGCACTTCGACGTCCAGCTCATGGGCGGCATGGTGCTCCACGAGGGCACGATCGCGGAGATGGCCACGGGTGAGGGCAAGACTCTCGTGGCGACCTTGCCCGCGGTGCTGAACGGTCTCACCGGGCGGGGCGTGCACATCGTCACGGTCAACGACTACCTCGCGCGCCGCGACGCCCAGTGGATGGGGCCCATCTTTCACCAGCTCGGGCTGTCGGTCTCGGTCATCCAGCACGAGGCGTCGGTCATCTACGACCCGGCCTACGTGCCGAGCGACACGCGCCTCCTGGGCCTCCGGCCGTGCCAGCGGCGGGAGGCGTACCTCGCCGACATCACCTACGGGACGAACAACGAGTTCGGGTTCGACTACCTGCGCGACAACATGCGCTTCTCGCTCGAGGAGCTGGTCCAGCGGGAGCTCCACTACGCGATCGTCGACGAGGTCGACTCGATCCTGATCGACGAGGCGCGGACGCCGCTGATCATCTCGGGCCCGACGGAGGAGTCGACCGACCTCTACTACAAGGTGGACAAGATCATTCCGCGGCTCACGCGCGCGGCCACGATCACCGAGGGCAAGCTTCACGAGATCGAGGAGGTCCGCCAGGGCGACTACATCGTCGACGAGAAGGCGAAGACGGTCACCCTGACCGAGACCGGCATCGCCCGGTGCGAGCAGCTGCTCTCGGTCGGGAACCTCTACGACCCCCAGAACATCGACACGCTTCACCACATCAACCAGGCCCTCCGCGCCCACGCCCTCTTCCAGAAGGACGTGGACTACGTCGCCAAGGACGGCCAGATCGTCATCGTCGACGAGTTCACGGGCCGCCTCATGCCGGGCCGCCGATGGTCGGACGGCCTCCACCAGGCGATCGAAGCGAAGGAAGGGCTCCGGATCCAGCAGGAGAACCAGACCCTCGCCACCATCACCTTCCAGAACTACTTCCGGATGTACGACAAGCTGGCCGGGATGACGGGCACCGCCGACACCGAGGCGGCGGAGTTCGCGAAGATCTATAAGCTGGACGTCACCGTGGTCCCGACTAACCGCGCCCTGGTCCGGGTGAACAACGCGGACGTCGTGTACAAGACCGAGCGCGAGAAGTTCGACGCCGTCGTGCAGGAGATCAAGGAACTGCACGAGAAGGGGCGGCCGATCCTCATCGGGACCGTGTCCATCGAGAAGTCGGAGCGGCTGTCCAAGCTCCTCAAGAAGGGCGGGGTCCCCGACCACCAGGTGCTGAACGCCAAGTACCACGAGAAGGAAGCCGAGATCGTCGCCCAGGCGGGCCGGATGGGGGCGGTGACCATCGCCACCAACATGGCCGGCCGCGGCACGGACATCCTCCTGGGGGGCAATCCGGAGTTCCTCGCCCGGGAGATGCTGCACAAGCGCGGCCAGGATCCGGTCACCGCCTCCGACGAGGTGCGCACTCGCGCGCAAGAGGAGGCCCGGCGGATCACGGACAAGGAGCACCAGCGCGTCGTCGAGCTGGGGGGCCTCCACATCCTCGCCACGGAGCGGCACGAGTCCCGGCGCGTGGACAATCAGCTCCGCGGCCGCTCGGGCCGCCAGGGTGACCCGGGATCCTCCCGCTTCTACCTCTCCCTCGAGGACGATCTCCTGCGGATCTTCGGCTCCGAGCGGATCCAGAAGATCATGGACCGTCTCGGGATGGAGGAAGGGGAGCCGATCGAGCACGGCCTGGTGTCGCGCGCGATCCAGACCGCCCAGAAGCGCGTCGAGGCGCACCACTTCGAGATCCGCAAGCACCTCCTCGAATACGACGACGTCATGAACAAGCAGCGCGAGGTGGTGTACGGCATGCGCCGCGAGATCCTCCAGGGCGAGAGCCAGGAGGAGACGGTCCGCGAGTGGATGGACGAGACGCTCGATGGCATCGTCGAGACCTACGCGGGCGGGGGCGTGCACCCGGAGGACTGGGATCTCGGCGGGCTGGGGGAGGCCGTGCTCCGGCAGTTCGACGTGAAGCTTCCCGCCGACGTGGTGGCGCGCGAGGTCGCGTCGCGCGAGACGCTGCGCGAGGTTCTGGGGGAGGCCGTGCAGGCCCGGTACGCCGCCCGCGAGGCGGAGCTGTCGACGGACCTGCTGCGGACGCTCGAGCGGTGGGTCATGCTCCACGTGATCGACAGCCAGTGGAAGGACCACCTCCTGTCCATGGATCACATGAAGGAGGGGATCGGCCTCCGGGGCTACGGCCAGCGCGATCCCCTGACCGAGTACAAGCGGGAGGCCTACGACCTCTTCGAGGAGATGGTCGACCGCGTGCGGACCTCCGTCACCGAGCTCCTCTTCAAGATGCAGGT